>CP060236.1:862500-1107460 GCA_023898725.1 Alphaproteobacteria bacterium | reverse complement strand
ATCACGGAAGACTTGGATGTGCATTAGGGATGAAAGAGCATTAACGACGGATAGCCCGACTCCGTGCAAACCTCCAGATGTGGCGTAAGCGCTGTTTGTGAATTTCCCGCCAGAGTGCAAGGTTGTCATGATAACCTCAAGCGCAGATTTATCCGGAAATTTCGGATGTGGATCAATGGGAATTCCGCGTCCGTCATCTTCGATTTCAAGTGTGTGGGGGTCTTTTACCCGCAACCAAATGACACGTGCATGACGCGCGACCGCTTCATCCATAGAGTTATCAAGTATTTCAGCGGCTAAATGGTGGTAGGCACGGCTATCGGTTCCCCCAATATACATACCGGGTCTGCGGCGAACAGGTTCGAGACCCTCAAGGACTTCAATATCTTTGGCAGAGTACGTTATAGATGCCTTGGGAGATTGGCCAGCATTAAATAAATCAGACATGTATAGGGTGGGTTCTTATTTGTTACCTGTGAATATATACCAAAAAAACAAGCCTACGCAAACCATGAGCCTTAGTTTTTTAGTGGCTACGGAAGATGATACTGTATAGACGTGTCTTTTTACGCTAATTGCCTATATGTGTATGGGGAGGAACGGCCCTTTGATAGGCTTCAACCAGATCAGATCGACTGTTTAGTGCTGTTTTTTGCCGAATATTACTGATGTAAGATTCGACCGTACGGTGTGAAAGGTCAAGGGTGCGTCCAATTTCTTTGGCCGTCTTACCTAGTGATAGCAAACGTAAACACTCACTTTCTCGTTTTGAAAGAGTTACATCCCCTAAAACCGTTGCCAGAACAATGCGCAGCTCTCCCATATTTTGATTGCTAGGAACGCATGTCGTTTTATCGTAGTTGAGAAAAATTTTCTGAAAAAGATCACCAAAAGCACACTTATGGCGGGAGGTATAGTGATTGGAGCGCGAAATTTTTGCTTGAAAATATGAAAGAAAGTGCAAAAAATGACCAAGATTGTTGAGGTAAAAGTTAGGATCAATGTTTGCAGAGCTTTTCATGCCAAATGTAAACATTTCAACGCCCCGCATGTTGCGGCGATAGATATTCAATCCATTCCAAATGCCTTTTGTATAGAAATAGTTGTAGTATGCATCACTGAGATGCGCGTCTGTATCCCACAAATAATAGTAGTAACGATTCAAGAGCGATGAGTGGCTCAGTTCGCGCCAAAATGTTTCGGAATTTGGTAAGTGTGAATCAAGAGGAAGGCTATCAAAAAGCTCATTCGAACAAAAGTAAAGATCACTCTCATTTTGAGAAAGCTTCCGATACATGAACAGGTCAACGCCCATTTTTTGAATAAGAGGAGCACACTGGTCTTTGAGTTTTGTGTTGTAGTGCCTGGTTGGTGGAGCACAATTTTGCGTTTTCTCAGCAATTACGTATACGGACATTCATTACACCTCTCGCATAGCCTCAACATTCAGTGTAGTCAGATCAAAAGGATATGACAACGATAAAAATGGCAGTATTAATATAGACCTAATTTATGATGTAATGTGCAAGACAGAAATATAAAGGAATCCCCACTGTAATGTTAAAGGGAAAAGTAATAGCAAGAGATGCTGTAATATATAGACCATGATTAGCTTGCGGACAACTTTGGCGGGTTGTTGCTGGGGCGGCAATGTATGAGCCACTCGAACACATAGTCGCAAAAATCACAGCACTGGTAAACGAAAACCCGGCAAACTTTGCTACAAGAAGTCCCAGCGTCGCATTAATGAGAGGAGTAGTAATACCAAGAATAAAAACGTTGACCCCCTTGTGGCGCAGATGATGGATTTTTTGTGCTGTAGTGACACCCATATCGAGCAGAAAAAACCCAAGCATCGGATAAAAAAGATCCTGAAACAATGGTTTTGATGCCTCATAGCTTTGGGGTGAGCACAGTGCACCAACGATAACGCCACCCATTAAAAGCAACACACTTTGGCTTGTGAGAACATTAATCCCCATATGAACAAACGATTGTTTCTGTGATCCTGGCAACAAAGAAAGCCCCACAATTATCCCAATGATCTCCATGAGCGTCAGAATTACTGGGAACCCAGGATCAATCGGGAGCCCAGCGCCCTCAATGACTTTTGTAACGGCAATAAACGTAACGGCTGATACGGACCCATAATGCGCGGCAAAACAGGAACTATCTATGGCATTGAAGCCTAATAAATAGCGAGCATATCCATAAACAGTGACAGGAATTATCAAACAAACACCAATGGTTGAAAGTATTTTTACGAGAAAAATCAAACAATCGATTCCTTGAAGGGCGTAGCCTCCTTTCATTCCAATGGCTAAAAGGAGGTACATAGAAATAAATTTATACGTTTCTGCGGGAATTCGAACATCATGCTTTGCAAGGTGGCTAATGACACCCAAAATAAACATAAGAATGGGAACAGAAAGGAGGTTGTCTCCTGCGAGAGAAAGGGTTTGTGCGATCATGTGTCGTATCCGTGATGCCGTTTACTTGCCATAAAAGCGTGCGGTAGTGTGAACGCCAAGGGTAATCCACAAGGCAAAAAGAAAACCAAGAATGGCGGCGTATGTGAGGGGCTCGCACAGTGACTCAATCATTGTCAGGAGCATCCAGACAAGCGTCGAGCCAAACCCCAGAATTAGAAATCGGTATACATGAGCCAAAGAAAACCGTTTTCCTACGCTTTCGTTGCCATTAATCATCCATCCAAGCGTGAAGCCAATCAACGCCCCTTGAATAGCATATACAAAAGGGTACTCCATGTGTTGCGTGAGAATTAAATATATTGTTCCAGCGGATATAATAAACCCTGTAATCTGGGGATATTTTGCAGCTAATCGTACGCTAACAATATCAAAAACCAACAAGGCAAGAACCACAATGAGAAGACTCCCCACGTAGGCTTGCCAGGAAATGGGTGCATGGATGTATAGTGCATAGCTATAATAGGCAAGGCACATCCCACAGATTATTTTGAGGCCCTTGTTTTTTGTTTCCCATGCAATCCAGGCACAAAGACCTGCCATGATAATAACGCCGACGGAGGGTATCCAATTGGAGAAAATATGCGCCTCTTCCCCGGCTGCATTAAGGGCGCTGTTAAAGGGGGGCCATTCTTGCTGTAGGTAAGCAGAAAAAATAAAAAGCGTCAGTGTAAAAACGACCGTTCGTCCCCACAGTTCACGTTCGCCAAAGTTGTAAAACACTCCTAAGAATCCCCATAGTACCAAGGGATGAAGGAAGAGCAGGGGAAAGGTATCAAGAGTTGGTGTGGTACTCAGGGAGGGGATTGCAAGAGGCCAGTTCATAACTGCAGAAAATTGAAAAACTTTGTCACATTCTAAGGAATATACGTCTCGTGAGCAACGATTAAAAAATAGTTACAGATGTAATCCTGTTCGTAAACTGGCTTAAAACTTTTTGTGCGTACTATAGTATTTTCACACTCACTGTTGATTGCTGGTGACTTATTGCCAAGCAACAACAGGATTTTTGGGGGACATTCCACCATTTCTCGTGCCATAATAATGTGTCGTTTTTTCTTTTCGAGAGGAGAGTAATTTTTACAAGACAGCCGAAAATTTTCTTGAGAACTATGGAAGATAATCCAGTCCAGGGAAAATGAGTGAACAAAAAACGCAAAAGAAAAACAAAGCTTGGGTGCCGCATCTAAAAAAAAGTTCCCAACGCTGGTTGATTTTGTCTGTCGTTCTGCTTTAGTGGTTTTACGGGGTTTTGATGAATAGCCAAGGGAATGCATATGTCACTTACTGTTGAACACCAATCAGCTATTGATGCTCAGCGCGCAGAACAAAATATCACGCGTCGTCTTGTTGCTCCGGAACTGGAGGCCATTTTGTATGAGGCTATTCCTGTTCTTGATCACGGATTTTTTCGCGTGGTTGATTATATGGGCACAGACCAGTCGATTGTTCAGGCTGCGCGGATTTCTTATGGTGCTGGTACGAAAAAAGTATCCGAGGACCGAGGGCTTATCCGTTATTTAATGCGTCATAGCCACACAACTCCTTTTGAGATGTGTGAAATTAAACTGCATATTAAGCTTCCAATTTTTATTGCACGGCAATGGATTCGCCACCGTACGGCCAATGTGAATGAGTATTCCGCGCGTTATTCAATTTTGGACAAAGAGTTTTATCTGCCCGCTCCAGAACACCTGGCGGCGCAATCAGCTATGAATAATCAGGGGCGAGGTGATCTCCTGCAGGGCGCTGAAGCTGAACAAGTTTTGCAATGCTTGAAGGAAGACGCCCAGAGATGCTATGGGCATTATGAGGAAATGCTTAATGAAGATATGCAGGGCAATATACGCGATACTTCTCGCAAAGGTCTAGCGCGCGAGTTGGCGCGCATGAACCTTACTCTCAATCATTACACCCAGTGGTACTGGAAGACTGATTTACATAATTTTTTGCATTTCTTAAGGTTGCGCGCCGATAGCCACTCCCAGTATGAGATCCGCGTGTATGCCGAAAAAATGCTTGCTATTGTTAAGCGTTGGGTGCCGCATACATATGAAGCATTTCTTGATTATAAAGTTGGTAGTTATAACTTATCTGCGCAAGCGAAAAAAACGCTACAGCGCATGCTGCAAGGGGAGAATATAAACCAAGAAAATAGCGGAATGCCACCACGCGAGTGGCGGGAGTTTGTTGCGCAGATGAATTTAATACCTGATAAAACACATGAGGCTGCGTAATTTTTGTGTAATAATTGCCTGCTGGCGGCATAAGGCCAGTTTAGGGAAGGCAATAAATGAAACCAAAAAATAGCAAAAGACAAATAGCTGTGGGGGCCCAGGACTGTGTCATCATTTTACGAGATGATGGTACTGTTGAGGCCATGATGCCGCCTGCAACAGAAGCCCACGTTCCTGATCATTTGATGATGAGTGCCGCCATTTTGTATGCACTGCGTAACCCTGAGATGGTAAATATGTTGCATAAAAACTTTGCGCTTGAAGCACAAAAGGATTTTGCTCGATAAAGGCCACAAAAAATGAGTGGTGCATGTCTGTATGCAAAAATCCATGCAGTTGCTAGAATTAGGAGAAGAAAAACGGGATGATAAAGGTGCCTTGTACATTAGTGTTTGTGAAGATTATTTTCTTGATTGGTTGGTTTTTTATGCCACTTCACGCAGCAGAATTGTCGAAACTGACACGTCTTACGAAAGGATATCTCCGGCAATCACCCATGACCTTAGGTATCGTTCCCTCAGGTATGAAGTTACAAAGTATGAAGTCACGTCCTTGGGAGCCTATGGCAGCAGCTATGAATGCCGGATTGAGAATATTGGAACACGTGGATCACCATCATCACGTACGCGTGGCAGAAATCCCCCCAACGCCCATGCTGGCTCAGGATAGTTTTTCGGTAATTGATATTTGGCTATCAGAGTTTTTGGGTAGCGATCCTTGCGTTGGGGTGCGTGGGATGCGTGGGTTTTTGTGTGTTGATAGTCCTGGGCCTCTATTGGTCCTGCGAGCAAGGGAAGATTCTGATGATAGTCTGTATGAGCGTTTCTGATCCTCGATTCCCATCTTACTGAGAAACATGTGTCATGGTCAGGTGGATTTTTTGGGTGTTCGCCCTTGCATTTTGATGCATTTCGTATGAAATTGCAGGAACGATATATGGATATCCTGCACCGTCATGGAAATTACTCAGCTACAAATGACTTTTACATCTGCTTGTGCGCAGGCGTCATCAGTGAAGGCTCTGGATGAGGTGCGTGTGGATTTTTTGGGAAAAAAAGGTCTTCTTACTGAGGCCATGAAAGCCTTGGGGGCAATGAATCCCGAGGAACGTAAGGCGTATGGGCAAAAATTAAACACACTGCGTGCTACCATTGAGGCAGATCTTTCTGCGCAAAAAGAAAAGTTTCAGGAACGCGAACTATCCCAAAGACTTGTTACGGAGGCTGTGGATATCACCTTGCCAGTGGATGGTGCGCATGAGGGGAAGCTCCACCCTTTTTCACAAGGAATGCACGAAGCTTTGCACATCTTTAGTGGGATGGGCTTTGAGGTGGTTGAGGGACCTGACATTGAAACGGATTACAATAATTTCACGGCACTAAACATTCCAGAGTCACACCCTGCACGCCAAATGCAAGATACATTTTATCTTAATGGTTGTGATGAAAAAGGGCTTCCTTTGGTGTTGCGCACACAAACATCTCCTGTTCAAATTCGCACGATGACGGGGAAGGCTCCTCCCTTCAAGATTGTTGTTCCTGGCCGCACTTATCGCAGCGATTCAGACGCAACGCATACACCAAACTTTCATCAAATTGAGGGGCTTTATGTCGATAAAGGTATTCATATGGGCCACCTTAAAGCCACACTTTATGACTTTTTTCGCCATTTTTTTGCGGTGGAAAACCTCACAATTCGGTTTCGTCCATCTTATTTTCCCTTTACGGAACCCTCTGCGGAAATGGATGTAAACTGTACGCGCGATAAGGGTATCGTCCGACTAGGTGTGGGGACTGATTGGTTAGAGGTTCTGGGGTGTGGAATGGTTCACCCACATGTGCTGCGCCAGTGCGGTGTCGACCCTGATGAATACCAGGGGTTTGCCTTTGGGATGGGGGTTGAGCGTATCACCATGTTAAAATACGGAATGTCAGATTTGCGGGCATTTTTCGATGGTGATAGCCGGTGGTCGGATCACTATGGGTTTTCTGCATCGCGGTCTTTTCATTGGGCGAAGTGGTAGGTTTATATGAAGTTCACACATTCATGGTTGTTAGATCACTTAGACACAGATCTTTCTGTGACACGTATTGCCGAGATACTGACACGGATCGGCCTTGAAGTCGAAGAAATGGGAAATCCAGCGACGCCTATCAAAGACATTCTCGTTGGTAGAATTTTAGAAGCAGATCGGCACCCCAATGCGGATAAGCTGCAGGTATGTCTTGTAGATCTGGGGCAGCGGAAACTTCAGGTGGTCTGTGGCGCACCAAATGCCCGTTCTGGGATAAAGGTTGCGGTTGCTCTTCCTGGTACGGTGATTCCAGCAACCGGAGCTGTTTTGCGTAAGGGAAATGTGCGGGGTATCGACAGCCACGCGATGATGTGTTCGATACGGGAGTTATGCTTAGGTGATGACCATGATGGTATTATTGAGGTGCCATCATCGGTGGAAATTGGAACCTTTTATGCGGACTATCTGGGGGTGAATGATACAGTGTACCATATTAACGTAACGCCTAATCGTGGTGATTGTTTTGGCGTGCGTGGTGTTGCGCGTGATCTTGCGGCAGCGGGGGCTGGTGTTCTTCGTTCTTTAACAGCAGGAGAAATCCCCGGGTCTTTTGTGTCACCAATTTCTGTAGCTGTTGATTTCACACAAACGCACACCCATCGTTGTACATATTTTACAGGGCGTTATGTGCGCGGGGTAGTTAACCGCCCCAGCCCCCAATGGATGCAGAATCGCATGAGAGCCTGTGGGATTAAGGTTATTTCTGGGCTTGTGGATATCACAAACTACTTAGCTTTTGATGTAGGTCAACCAACGCACGTTTTTGATGCTCAGACCCTTAAGGGCAATATGCATGTGCGGTGTGGGCGCGAAGGCGAGTCACTTTCTGCCTTGGATGACCTTGTCTATCCCGTTGCTGGGCATACCGTTATTGCGGATGATAGCAAACCAATTTCACTTGCAGGTATTATGGGGGGTAAAGACACAGGAAGTTACGATACTACTACGGATGTCTTTCTGGAGTCTGCGTTCTTTAATCCCATCACAACGGCAGAAACGGGACGGATGCTGAATATTTCCTCCGATGCTCGCACGCGCTTTGAACGGGGAACAGATCCATTAATGGTACGGTTTACGCTTGAAAAAGCCACAAAAATGATCGTGGACCATTGTGGGGGTGAGGTTTCTCATGTGGTTGAGGTGGGAAAAGCGCCCTCTACAAAAACTTCTGTGTATTTACCTGCATCATTCGTGGCAACACACACCGGCGTTGCCATTCCATGGGAAGAACAACAAAAAACCTTGTCCGATTTAGCCTTTGACCTGAAAGTGACCTCTGAGGGCCTTCATGCGCATGTCCCCACATGGCGTCACGATATTGCCGTGGCGGCAGATTTGTGTGAAGAGATTTTACGGATTCATGGGTATGATACTATTCCTCATACCCCATTGCCACCCCTTCCAATAAGCAAGCAAGGGCAATCATCCGTTTTTTCCAGCGACATGATGCGCCTACGGCGTAAAGCGGTAACAATGGGATTTTATGAACAAATAACATGGTCGTTTATGCGTGAGGCGGATCAGGCATTATTTGCGTCAAAAGACGATGATCTTGTGCTCCGCAATCCCATAAGCACTGAGCTTGGGGTGATGCGTCCGTCTTTGTTGCCCAATTTGCTTGCTCTGTTGGGGCGCAATCAACGCCGTGGAAAAATGAACCATCGCGTGTGTGAGGCAGGGTTAGTATTTGGCTCTCATTACAAAAATCGTCAGGAACGCCATGTTTCCGGTGTGCTTGGGGGGCGTGTTTTTGAGGGCAGCTGGCGCAACAAAAACCCTGAAGCTGTCAGTGTATATGATGCCAAGGCAATGCTTTATGGATTGGTTGCGGAGTGGGGGCTTGATCCAGCAACAATGCAAATTGGATGGACGGCACCTCCTTATTTTCATCCGGGACGATCAGGCGTTCTCATGTTAGGGCCAAAAGTTACAGTAGGTGTTTTTGGTGAGTTGCACCCGCGTGTTCTTGGTCACTACGATATTAAAGGGACAGTTGTCGGATTCGAACTTTTTGTGGACGCCTTGCCGCGTGCGCGTGTTTCTAATCCCAAGGCTTATGAAGTAACAAATTTGCAATCTGTTCAAAGGGATTTTGCTTTTTTGCTTCACGAGAGCGTGCCGGCCGGAGGTTTGATTGCAACAGTGCGATCCGTATCAAAACGGACTATTGCTGATGTGCGGGTCTTTGATGTATATGTTGGTGAGAACATTCCCCAGGGAAAGAAATCTGTGGCATTGAGTGTGATATTTCAACCGGTAGTGACAACACTGACTGAGGCTGAAATCTCTGATCTTTCAGCTTTGATTATTACTGCTGTGGCACAAAAACATGAGGGAATTTGTCGCGATGGTTGATATTACCAAAATTCGTAACTTTTCAATTATTGCCCATATTGATCACGGAAAATCCACGCTTGCTGATCGTCTTATTATGACGTGTGGTGCCATTACTGACCGTGAATTTAAAGCACAAATGCTTGATAGCATGGACATCGAGCGCGAACGGGGTATTACAATTAAGGCGCAGACCGTTCGCCTTGATTATACGGCGTACGATGGCTGTAAGTATCAATTAAATCTTATGGATACTCCTGGGCATGTGGACTTTGGATACGAGGTCAGCCGATCCTTAGCTGCCTGTGAGGGGTCTATTCTTGTGGTGGATGCAAGTCAGGGGGTGGAGGCACAAACACTCGCTAATGTCTATCAAGCCATCGAAAACGACCACGCGATTATTCCCGTTTTGAATAAAATTGATCTTCCCTCTGCTGAGCCTGACCGTGTGAAGCAACAAATTGAGGATGTCATTGGTCTTGATACATCCGAAGCGATAAATGTATCCGCCAAAACAGGCCAAGGAATAGCGCAAGTTTTAGAAGAAATTGTACGTCTTATTCCTGCACCTACGGGCTCTGTAGATAAACCCTTAAAAGCCATGTTAGTGGATAGTATCTATGACGCCTATCTGGGTGTTATAATCTTGGTGCGCGTGATTGATGGAACAATTAAGCGTGGTATGAAAATCCGCATGATGTCCAATGGTTCAGCGTATCAAGTGGATGGAACGGGTTATACCACACCGAAAAAAATAATGACTGAGAGTTTGGGGCCGGGCGAACTTGGGTTTATTACGGCAAGCATCAAGCATGTTTCGGATTGTAACGTGGGTGATACGATTACGGATGATAGCAAACCTACCGCTGAAGCACTGCCAGGATTCAAGCCCAGCGTACCTGTGGTATTTTGTGGACTATTTCCTGTAGATGCTAATGACTTTGAAGTTATGCGTGATGCTCTTGGTAAGCTTCATCTTAATGATGCCAGTTTTCAGTATGAAACTGAATCATCTGCGGCGCTTGGATTTGGATTCCGGTGTGGGTTTCTAGGGATGCTGCATCTTGAGATTATCCAAGAACGTCTCGAGCGAGAATTTGATCTTGATATTGTTACGACGTCCCCTAGTGTTATTTATCATGTGACTTTACGCAATGGACAAACGCTTAAGATACATAATCCGGCAGATTTTCCTGATCCAACTCAAATCGAAAGCCTTGATGAACCATGGATTAAAGCAACTATTTTGACCCCGGATGACTATATGGGGGGGATTATTAATCTCTGCACAGAGCGCCGGGGTCAACAGGTTGAAATCAACTATGTGGGATCGCGGGCGATGTTGATTTACAAGCTCCCGTTGAATGAGATTGTGTTTGATTTTTATGATCGCCTGAAATCCATCAGCAGTGGGTATGCAAGCTTTGATTATGAAATGACCGATTATCAAGAAGCTGATCTTGTGAAGGTCAGTGTGCTGGTGAATGCCGAACCCGTTGATGCGCTCGCCTTTATGTCTCATCGTTCCCAAGCAGAAGCGCGGGGTCGTAGACTATGTGAGCGATTGAAAGACCTTATTCCGCGCCATATGTTCAAAATCCCTGTCCAAGCAGCCATTGGCGGCAAAATTATTGCGCGTGAAACGATTGCAGCCATGCGTAAAGATGTAACAGCGAAATGCTACGGGGGGGATGTCTCACGTAAGCGCAAACTCTTAGAGAAGCAAAAAGCAGGTAAAAAGAAAATGCGCCAATTTGGTAAGGTTGAAATTCCGCAATCCGCATTTCTTGAAGCTCTTAAAATGGGTGATGATTAGGGTTTTAGGCGTCCCTTTCTGCGGCTTGCTAATGTTACGAAGTGATTGACTTCATTTTTTGGGTGGATTAAGTTCTGTTCATGAACAAGTTTGTATTTTTGGCTAATTTGTGGAGTTCTAAGACTTAAATGCCTGTTTTTCAAGAAATTCGCGAACAGACTGAGCAAAAAGTGATGGTGCATCTTTTGAGTGAGATTGAGCGTAACCCGTCCTTTACGCAACGTGGTTTGGCGGGAGATCTGAATATTGCCTTGGGTCTTATGAACCACTATCTGAAGCGCTGTGTGACTAAAGGCTGGATCAGGGCATCTCAAGTATCACCACGCCGCATTACCTATTTTTTAACCCCAGATGGTTTTAAAGAAAAAAGCCACATGGTGAAGAATTACTTGGCACGCTCCATGACCTTTTTTAAAGAAGCCCGCGCACAATGTGATGAAGCTCTTGAACACTGTAAATCACAAACTTGGTCAAAAATAGCTCTAGTTGGCAAAGGTGATTTGAGTGATATTGCAACACTTGTAGCATCTGGAGGTGACTTTACTATTGAGGTCGTGTCAACAAAGGGTGATTTCCAAAAATATGACGCTGTGATTGTGACTGATGTGGTTAACCCCCAAGGAACCTACGATACCATTAAACATAAGGTTGAATATCATCGCTTATTAACCTTAAATCTTTTGCATATTTCAAAGGTATTATCATGATAACCCATGAAAATGTTACATGGCATGTTGCCCACACCCAACCCCTGAAGGAGAAGGTTGCCCAGGAACATTTGCTGGATCAGGGCTATGAGGTATACATGCCCAGGTTTAAAAAAACGGTTCGTCATGCGCGTAAGGTTGAAGAAAAACATGCTCCTCTCTTCCCACGTTATATTTTTGTTGGGATGGATGTAACCACAGCACGCTGGCGCAGTGTCAATGGAACCCGTGGTGTATCTCATTTGTTAATGGGCAATGATTTAACCCCAGCACAGGTGCCTACCTGTGTGATTAATGAGTTACGTTCGCGCGAAAGTGATGAAGGAATTGTTCCCATCGCCAGCCTTGTAACCTTCGTCAAGGGTGAAAAGGTACGCGTATTGGACGGCGCACTGAAAGATCAAATAGGTATTTTTGAGGCCATGAATGATAAGTTTAGGGTTCAGCTATTATTAACGTTTATGGGCAGAGAAATGAAAATGACTCTCCCAACATATGCTGTGGAAACGGCGTAAGAAGAGAGTGCTTTTGGCTAATCAGAGGAATCTTAGAAAGAGATATATTTCAAACGTTTGGCCCTTAGCTTCTATCGTCTGGGCACTTTTGGCCCCGGAACTATGGCTGATGTTTCTATCCATAAAAGCTAGGCTTCTCCTAACCTATCTCAATACATTTTGCGGTGCTGCACCTGAGCGAATGACTATGGTTGCCCTGCTGAATTGACTTTTCGGCTTTCCAGCTCAATGCAATTGCCTTAAAAATATTTTTATTTGTGCGGTAAAAATCAACTATGGTGTGTGGATTTTAGAACATAAGCAAGGCCTTGAAAATGTAAGGGTTCATAAGAAACGTGAGCAAATAATTACGTTGTCTTAAGTGCGCCTGCAAAAAATCTTGAGTTCACAGCTATTCCTAAGCGTTCATGGGAGAGGTTACCCCAATTAGTAGATACCTCATGTAGGTGCTTGAAAATAGCCTGGATTTATACACAAAAAAAGCAGAAGGGGGTGATATGAGATTTTCCAACCATACCCACTAAAACAGACATTTTATGATTTTCCAATTATGCATGTGTTATACTGTTATAACTTAGAGAAATCGCTTTAATGCCACTGCCTTTCCAGAGCCAGTTTTGAAATTTTTTCCAAAGCCATTGCTTTTTCTTTGGTTTCAACAACAACATATCTTTTTAGATTAGCAAGCAGAAGTCCCGCCAGTTGCAGGCACTTTAGCATCATTATGGGCCTTAAAGTCGGTGTTTTCGATTACTGCTAAAGCCAACATAACTATTGTCATTTGATAATTCTAGAAAATAAACATAATGCATAATTCCATAGCCTACCTACGCGAAAGCTTTGGCATGCACGCCTAATTCTATATCACTTCTGGTGTGCCGCCCAAAGTTCGAAGGGTGGCGGAGGGGAAGGGATTCGAACCCTCGATACGCGTTTACCACGTATAACGGTTTAGCAAACCGCCGCCTTCAGCCGCTCGGCCACCCCTCCGTTGTGTGGCACTAACTTGCTCTGAAATGGCGTCTCTGTCAATATTGTTTTCACTGGTTCACGCTGACATCCGCGTAAAAACGCATCAGATTCTGCATTCTCCTTAAACTAGAGAAGGACATTGTAAGTCCTTAGGCTAGGCAACAGGTATGCATTGTCGTGAGAAAATGGAACTTTTAGGTACTGCATGAATGGAGCTAAGCTCTTTGGGGGAGAGTTTGTCCCATCAGAACGTGCTTCTGGGAAAGTATTTATTTGTCCTGATTCCATGCTCATGCTATGTCTTGATGCACGTTCTATCCAAATAAAAATGAATCTTTCATGTTCTATAGTCATCCCGATAAAAGACGAAGCTGAGAATATTCTTCCTTTGATAGCAGAAACCCAAGGTGTCTGTGAGGAAATTCCTGGGCTACTCTATGAAATTATCGTCGTTGATGACGGCAGTACTGATGCTAGTCGAACTCTTTTGGCACAGGCCCTCCGCACTAACCCCCGTCTTAGGGTCATCTATCATCGTATGAATGCCGGTCAAAGTGCGGCTGTTGTCAGTGGCGTTCGCGTAGCCCAATATCCATGGATTTTTACACTTGATGGCGATGGGCAAAACCCCCCTCACGACTTAGTGATATTCTTGGACAAACTTATCAGTGTGGGAGATAAAAAGCCCCATGAGGTCTTTTTTATTGGCCATCGTATGATGCGAAACGATGGTTTTTTGCGTAAGCTCTCAACAAAAATTGCTTATATCGTGCGAAACTGGATGCTTAATGATGGTTGTTTAGATGCTGGTTGTGCTACAAAGCTATTTGCGCGTGATGCATTTCTGCGTCTCCCGCGCTTTGATCATATGCACCGTTTTTTAGGGTGTCTATTTAAATATCAAGGCGCAGAAATTGTCAATATTCCTGTCAGTCATCGTCCTCGAACATCGGGTGTGTCAAAGTACACCATTAATAACCGTCTTTGGGTAGGGATTCGCGATCTTTTTGGTGTGCGCTGGCTGTTGGCGCGAAAGCGCGCGTGGGCAAATCCCTTATTAACAGAGACAGGAGACAATTATGAATGAAAAAGTTCTTCTTTGTCTTGGATTTTTTGCGCAAGGTTTATTTGCGCTGCGTTTCATTGTGCAGTGGATTTACAGTGAACGTCGCCGGGAAAGCGTCGTCCCTTCCGCTTTTTGGTACCTTAGCCTATTTGGAGGAGCGCTAATGCTTGTCTATGTAAGCTTACGCAAAGATCCTGTATTGATTATTGGTCAAGCATCAGGTCTTGTTGTGTACGTACGTAATATTTTTCTCTTGCGTACATCGCGCCGTAAGCATAGAAAACTTGTTTCAACATAAAATTAAGGAAATATGAGGGACTTTTTATCATTTTTTTCTCATCGTATGGCTCTTCCTGTCATTGCGGCGGTCTATACTCTCTGGCATCTTTGTGTAGGATGGTTAGCCGACTTTCCCCTGTATGGGGATGAGGCACAGTACTGGGTGTGGGGTAAGAACCTTGATTTTGGATATTACTCAAAGCCGCCATTAATTGGCTGGATTTTGGGGTTATTTACAGCTTTGTTTGGCGACACCCCCTTTGCTGTACGCATTCCCGTTTTATTTGCGCACCTGATCACGGGATACGGCCTTTATCGGTTTGCGTGTGATCATAAACATTCCTCATCGGTTGCTGCTTTTATTTTTCTTGCCTATTTGAGCATGCCCGGGGTTTCTTTTTCTAGCCATATTATATCGACAGACCCGATAGTATTGAGTTGCTGGGCGTGGGCAATGGTGTGGGGCTATCGATTTATTTGCGCACCTAACCTAAAGTCAGCCTCATGGCTGGGTATCATATTAGGCGTAGGGCTGCTGGCTAAATATGCCATGATTTGGTTTGTGGTAATGTTTCCTGTCGTGCTATGGCTTTTGCATATGCAAATACATGTGCATAGCGTGGGCCGATACATACCCTGGATTGTTATTCTTATGTTTCTCATTATTTCCCCAAACATTTACTGGAACTATACACAGGCATGGCCCACATTCGCGCACACAGCCAACAATATTGGTGGGTGGAAGGGATTGAATATTTCCAATGCGCTCATTTTCCTCATAACACAAGTAGGTATTTTAGGCCCCATAGTTGCAGTCGGAGGGGTTGTGCATGCCCGAAGAGTTTTGTGGCGGGAGGATGTGCGCTTTTCCTTGGGTTTTTCTCTTCCTGTGTTGGGGGTTATTGTGGTTCAAGCACTAGTCAATCGCTCCCATGGAAACTGGGCAGCAATTGCCCATGTCGGTATGGTGTACGTATGTGTGTGTGGACTGCTTGAGAGTCATCAGTGGCTCCGTCGTGGTGTGATCGTGAATCTTGTTATGGCTGTACTCATGGGCGGGGTTAGCATTGCTGCTCGATACCATTTCTTGCCGCATGGCATAAATCCTTATCAGCGATTTTACCGAGGAACCCGAATTTTGGATGCCCTTGAGGCCCAAAAGATTACACTTCACGATAAGGTTCTTGTGTGTGACGGTCGCCAACTTGTCGCCCAGCTTATGTATCAGTTGCGTAACTCTACGGCTATTGTCGTGCGCTATAATCCAGACAATGAACCGTTGGATTATTTTGGTATGAATACAGACATGCATGTGGAACCCCATAAAAACAGAATTTTTATAGGCCCAACATGTTTGGTGGAAAAACAACGTGATGATATGGGTGTTTTGATTCGCGATTTTTCTCTTGTGTTAGGTAAGCCCTTTAAGCCACTGTGTCTCCAGGAGTATCGTCCATAATTCCCTTACGCTGCTATGGGTGAGGGGATCATTTGATTGCCATCTCCTCAGGGGAAGCGTTTATCAATTCCCATTATGCATGCACCTGCATAAATTTATCGCATAAGTTTATATTTTTTTCTTGATTTTTTTTCCAAAACTCCTTAGTTTTCAACCATAATGTCCCCTTCGTCTAGTGGCCTAGGACACCACCCTCTCATGGTGGGAACACGGGTTCGACTCCCGTAGGGGATACCATCTTTGCCTTTCATCTCTTTATCGTACAGACACAGCTCTGATAGAATGCTTCCCAGGCACGCTGAACTGCGGGACTTGTGCGCAACGCTCGTGCATCGCGTTTTGGACCACGTAGATCAGAAAATTGAATATATAACTTTTTTGCTGTCCATTAATCAAAAAAACAAATTTTTATTTCGTGCGCTGATGTAGGTACAATTTTAATTAATTATTAAAAACTCTCACTTAAAATTATTCGTAAGTAACTCTGTGTGAACACAAATAAATGAGCGATTTTAAGATAAACAAAGCGGTTTCAGCCTTGTTAGGGCTGTCATTCTATGTTTTTTTATTTATCGCTTATAATTTAGCTGATTATATTTCTCCAGAAAATAAAGATTTTTATCTCCAGATTGAACGTGGAGTACAAACGTTTTTGGTAATCACAGCTGCGTGGGTAACATCACGCCTGGTTAATATTTTTGTGTGGGGCCGTGTTCAAAAACGACAGAATAAGGGTATTCCCGATGTCGTCTGTAGTGCATCCACGGTTGTTATTTATGTTTTGTTTTTGATGTTTGTTCTTCTTCGTATTTACGATCAAAACTATGCTACCGTTATTACTCTTGGGGGTGTGTTTGGCGTGGGGCTTGGTTTAGGTCTGCAGGGGTTAATCTTGGATGCATTTGCAGGTGTTTTGATTGACCTTGAGGGTAAAGTAAGTATTGGGGATTGGATTGAAATTCATGGTCACGAGCTTGATAAAGCCCATGGCCCGGCTAAGGTGGTGAATTTGACGTGGCGTGCTGTTGTGTTGGAGAATCGTACCGGGTATATCGTACTTGTGCCTCACAGTGTACTAACGCGCACGTCAATTCGCAACTACTCACGTCCTAATGATGGGTTCACAGAATTTGTTGAGGTTTCTCTGGATCACGATGTGCCTGTGGCACGTGCTAAGGCGATCATTCACGAAGCGTTGCTCGCCATTCCTGAAATTGATAAATATAATCCAGCAGAAGTCTGGGCAAAGGGCCTAAACGAAGGTGGCGTTATCTATGAAATTCGCTTTACTGCTTCATCCTATCGGTATTTGAAACGCTTGCGTCACAATGTTATCGAGGTGACTACGAATATGCTTCATGAGCGCGGGTTACGTGTGTCTGAAACAATTGGCGTAATGCCTTTTTCTGTAGATGATCTTGAGATGAAAGAAGCTCCCGAAACCCGAGACGCTATTCGCAAAACAGCCTTGTTTTCTGTTCTTTCGGATGAAAATGTGAAAATTCTGGCGCAAAAATGCTCGCGGAAATACGTTCCAGCAAACTCTGTGTTGTGTGAAGAAGGCGACGCTGGCGAATCTATGTTTATTATTATTGAGGGAGTTGTTCAGGTTTTTAAGAAAAATCCTATCAACCCAGATGAACCAATCCACCTGGCTAACCTTCGGGGCGGGGATTATTTTGGGGAAATGAGCATGCTAACAGGAAAACCGCGCACGGCAGATATCACAACGTGTTCCCGAGCTGTTCTTATTGAGATCACCAAGCGCGATCTTTCCGATTTATTGCGCAAAAGGAAAGCGCTTGCTGATGAGATTGCTCAAATTGTTACTCAGCGCCAACTTGATACACAAATAAAAGTTGATAGAGAGGGGGCAACTCAGGAAGATTTTGATAGGATGTCTAAAGACCTTTCCAATCAAATTAAGGCATTTTTTGGGTTTTCTAAAAATTAACCAACTAAAACGAAAGATACTATCATGCCAACAAAAACGAAAAAGACACCTTCTAAGGTTAAGGCCACGAAAAAAAGAACTACGCAAAGAACAACAGAAGGAGTGCGTACACCTATAAAGTCATCAATTATTGAAGATTCGTCATGTTCGCTCATTGCCTTGCAGGAGAAAAAACAAAACTCCGGTGTGTGTGTGCCGCTTGCATGTTCTCGGATGTGTGGGTGTTTGGGCGTGAAGCGGTGGGGATTTTTGGGTGTTGTGGCTCTTGTTGTGGGGATGTGTTTTTATGTTTTTGGGAAATAGCCCAAATTCAGTAACAGTTTTTTCAAATTTCCAAAATAGTGCGTTGCGGGGTTGGGGGCATACGACCGGCTAGGGAGGCGTGGGTCGTATGAGAAGGGCGCAGTACTAAAAAACTTACGCCCTAAAATCATCCAACGCGGTGTGCATTAGAGTTTGTTAATAGCTTTTGCCAGACGTGAAATTTTACGCGCGGCTGTATTGCGGTGAATAACACCTTTTGCCGCCCCTCGGCTGACCTCGGGCTCTGCATTTTTTAATGCAAGTGCTGCGCTGTCTTTATCATTTGCTCTGATTGCCTCTTCCACTTTTTTTATAAACGTACGCATACGGCTCACACGGTCTTTGTTGACGAGTGTTCGACGTACGGTTTGGCGTGCACGTTTTTTCGCAGAACGAATATTGGCCATAGTTATCCCTTAATACATTTAGATGTTCGTCATATACACCTGCAAATACCCAAGAGTCAACATATTTTCACAGGATTTTCCAAGACTTTCGGGCCTTTTTGAGGTATGTATAAGCATACAAGCCTGGATTTTAAGGACATTGCGATGACCCAATCCCCTTTTGGAAAAGGGTTTAAACCACACCATGAAAAAATTATAGCGGTTAATCGTATATTTTCTGGGGTGGCCAATGCCTATGATTTGATGAATGATCTAATGAGTGTCGGTTTGCACCGTGCATGGAAGTATTCTTTTGTAAAGACAGTTACGCGTGCCAACCCAGGTATTATCTTAGATATGGCAGCAGGTACGGGCGATATTTCGGGACGCCTTCATCAGGCTCTTCCGGCAGCAGAAATTGTCGCCATGGATATTAATCCTGATATGCTGAATAGGGGGCGTGATGCTCACATAGATAAAGGGCGTGTGACACGAATAATGCATGCGGTCGCTAGCGCCGAGGCTATCCCCCTTGCTGACGCGGCTGTGGATGCGTATGTGATTAGCTTTGGTCTGCGCAATGTTGGGTGTGTGGATAAAGCACTTGCAGAGGCGCAACGGGTACTTAAACTGGGTGGGTCCTTTTATTGCTTAGAGTTTAGCCCTGCTACATCTCCGCTCTTAAAGCGCGGCTATGATTTTTATGCGCAGTATGTTATCCCCACCCTCGGGGAAATAGTTACAGGCAATCGTGCGGCTTATCAATATCTTGTTGATAGCATTGAAACATTCTGTTTGCCTCACGAACTGTCTGCCAAAATGCGGCAAGCAGGATTCACGGGCGTGTACAATATCCCTTTTATGGGAGGTATTGTGCAGTGCCATGTGGGATATGTGGAGAAGGGCAGAACTTAGGATTTTTATCTCATCTTCTCTCCTGTACTCGTTGCTGAGAAAAAAACCTTGAGAAAACTCTTAATTCAGGCTAACAACGAAAGTATTCCGAAAAACTACATTTCATAGGTTCCTTATCGTTCATGAGTGATATTACTCCCGAAAAAGTACGCAAAGTTGCACAGTTAATTCGTCTGAACCTGAGCGCGGAAGATGTTGATGTCTATGCCCAAAGTCTTGGAAAAATTGTTGATTGGGTTGCTTGTTTGGATCAAGTGAACACAGATAACGTTGCTCCTCTTATGAATGTGAATGATATGGCTATGCCTCTGCGTGATGACATTGTTACGGCGGGTGACCAGGCTGAGGATGTGTTGGCAAATGCAACAGATGCCCAGGCAGGATATTTTTGTGTGCCAAAAGTTGTTGAATAACGAGATTTTCATATGTCTGATCTAACGAAATTAAGTATTGTTGAGGCCTCCTTGCTCCTCAAAGAAAAAAAAATATCAGCGGTCGAACTTGTCCAGGAACACCTAAACGCTATGGATGCGCAACAAGGCCTCAATGCCTTTATCACAACAGATGCTGATTCTTCTCTTGCCCAGGCACGTGCCTCTGACGTTCGCCGAACGAAGGGAAAGGTGGGTTTGATGGAGGGAATTCCTATCGCCGTGAAAGATTTATTTTGTACGAAAGGTGTTCGTACAACAGCAGGATCGAGAATGTTGGAAAATTTTGTCCCAACCTACGAATCCACGGTTACACAAAATCTCTATGAGGCTGGTGCCGTGAGTCTGGGTAAACTCAACATGGATGAGTTTGCTATGGGTTCAGCAAACCTAACGAGCGCATTTGGACCGGTTATTAACCCTTGGAAACGAAGGGGATCTGAGGAAAATCTTGTGCCGGGGGGGTCCTCAGGAGGGTCCGCGGCCTGTGTGGCTGCATACATGGCAATGGGTGCCACAGCCAGTGATACAGGAGGTTCCATTCGTCAACCTGGGGCCTTTTGTGGTCTTGTAGCCATTAAGCCAACGTACGGACTGTGTTCGCGGTATGGGATGGTAGCATTTGCCTCCTCTCTTGATCAGGCAGGTCCTATCACACGTACAGTTGCAGATGGTGCCTTAATGCTGGAGGCTATGGCGGGCTATGACCCCAAAGATGCGACATCCGTTAAAATTGATATCCCACGGTATAGTGAAAATCTGGAGGCCGATCTGCGAGGATTGAAAGTTGGTATTCCCAAGGAATACCGGATTGAAGGATTAAGCAACGAAATCAACGCATCTTGGGATGAAGGTATCGCGTGGCTTAAAGAGGCTGGTGCTGAGATTATCGATGTATCATTGCCTCACACAACTTATGCGTTGCCTGTGTACTATGTGTTAGCGCCAGCAGAGGCCTCATCAAATTTAGCCCGCTACGATGGTGTTCGCTATGGCCATCGAGAGCCAGGCAAAGATTTGTCATATATGTATGGCCAGACGCGAATGATTGGTTTTGGGCCCGAGGTTAAGCGCCGCATAATGATGGGAACTTACGTATTGTCATCAGGATATTACGATGCCTACTTTCGAAAAGCACAGCGTGTACGGCGTTTGATTAAGGAAGATTTTGATCAGGTTTGGAAGCGGGTCGATGTAATTCTTACGCCTTCGACCCCCAATACGGCTTTTTCAGCAGAGAAACCACCAACTGATCCTATCACAATGTACATGAATGATGTCCTGACTGTTCCTGTGAATCTTGCCGGTTTGCCGGGAATGTCTGTTCCTACCAAGCTTTCGCAGGATGGGCTTCCTTTAGGATTGCAAATCATTGCCCCGCAATTTCAGGAGCAACGCATGCTACAAGTGGCGTGTATACTGGAAAAAGCTGCAAATTTTGATTCGTATCGTTCATGCCTAAAAGGTATTTAAAACAGGGGGTGGTCATATGTCACAGCAAGCACAGATGATTCAAGGAAAAACGGGTCTTTGGGAAGTGGTGATAGGTCTTGAGGTGCACGCACAAATATCGTCACATGCAAAGTTATTTTCAGGAGCATCAACGGCTTTTGGTGCGGAGCCTAATGCACATGTTTCTCTTGTTGATGCCGCTTTCCCCGGGATGCTTCCTGTGATTAACGCAGTGTGTGTGGAGCAAGCCGTGCGTACGGGAATCGGTTTGAATGCCCATGTGAATACACGTTCTGTTTTTGATCGCAAAAATTATTTCTATGCCGACCTTCCGCAGGGGTATCAGATCTCTCAGTTTACAGATCCGATAGTCTCCGAAGGGCATCTCGACATTGATCTGGATGAAACAAAGACCAAGCGCATTCGTATTGAGCGCCTTCACCTTGAGCAAGATGCGGGGAAAAGTATCCACGATATGCACCCGACCAAAACATTTATTGATTTGAATCGGTCTGGCGTGGCTTTGATGGAAATTGTGACATACCCGGATATGCGTACTCCCGAAGAGGCTATGGCTTTTATGAAGAAATTACGTGCGTTGCTGCGTGCCTTGAAAACGTGTGATGGTAATATGGACCAAGGAAGTATGCGCGCGGATGTGAATATTTCGCTTCATCGCCCGGATACCCCCTTTGGTACACGGGCTGAGATCAAAAATGTGAACTCTATTCGTTTTATGGGGCAGGCGATTCGCTATGAAATTGAGAGACAAATGGATATTCTTGAACGTGGAGGCACCGTCGATCAAGAGACACGCTTGTATGATCCTGTGAAAACAGAAACACGGAGCATGCGTAGCAAAGAAGATGCCCATGATTATCGATATTTTCCGGACCCAGACTTACCTCCGTTGGTTATTGAGCAAAGCTTTATTGATAATGTGCGTCTGAATATGCCGGAGCTTCCTGAGCACCAAAAAGAAGGCTTGATTCGTGACCATGGTCTTTCTGCCTATGATGCATCACTGATCGTAGCCGAAGAAGAATCGTACGCCTATTTCATGGCAATGCTTGCTGCCTCACAAACATGGGCAGATAAAGGTGAAAAAGTGGCAAAACTTCTTGCTAACTGGATGTTGGTGGAGTTTTTTGCGCTTTGTAACAAAAACGATTTGGCTGTAACGCATGCTCCTGTGGGGCCGGAAAGTCTGGCGGAGCTTGTGGATCTGATTGTTCGTGGGGAAATTTCGGGACGCATTGCCAAAGACGTCTTTCCGCTCATGTGGGAAACAGGAAAATCGGCCTCCGATATTGTGGCAGAAAAAGGTCTGAAGCAAGTGAGCGATAGTGATGCACTTCAAAAAGCTATTGCCCAGATAATGGTAGAGAATCCTGATAAGGTAAATGATTACAAAGGTGGTAATGATAAGTTGTTTGGTTGGTTTGTTGGCCAGATAATGAAGGCGACTCAAGGTCAGGGAAATCCACAAATTATTAACGCATTGTTGAAAAAGGCCCTTTCTCAATAAAAGCAATAAGGAAAATTCCCTTGATTTCTCTTGAAATATGAAGGCTGACATATTATGTCTTTCCTAGTAAAATGAAGGATACATTGATGGGGAAACCCCGACGAGAACATGAGCCAACACAACGCCAAAAGCGCATTAATGAGGTTATCCGCCGTTCGCTAAGCCTTGTTATGCAGTCAGGAGATTTTTTTCATGCGGACTTCGCCAGATTGTTTGTTCACCTGACGAGTGTCAAAGTTTCCCCTGATCTGAGTAGCGTCAAAGTTTATGTGATGGCCTTAAACCACCCCTCTGAAATGGAGCGTGCAAAAATTTTAGCAACTCTGAAAATGGCGCGACCCCAATTGCGCAAGAGCCTTTCCAGAGAACTGACCCTTAAATATGTGCCTGATCTCAGGTTTTTTTGGGACGAAAACATTGAACAAGCAGATCGTATCGAATCCCTCTTACGCAAACACATTCCTCGCAACAGACCAATTACATCACTCTCAGATGATGGATCTGAAGAAGAACGCGCGATGGCTGTGGGTATAAAAAGCTAAATGCAGCGTGAAGGGTCATTGAATGAAGGCCCACTCCATGGGTGGATAAACTGCTGGAAGCCTGCAGGTGTTACCTCTCACCATGTGGTGTATCAGGTGCGAAAATTACTCACGGTTAATGGTAAGCGACCTAAAGTGGGACACGCTGGAACGCTTGATCCCTTCGCTGAGGGTATTCTTCCTCTTGCCATTGGTGAGGCAACAAAGACAGTTTCATACCAAATGGATGCCAGCAAAGAGTATGAATTTCTGCTGCGATGGGGAGAGTCTCGCGATAGTGGTGACTGCGAGGGGGTTGTAATTGCGACATCGTCTGTCCGCCCCGATAAAGAAACGGTTGCCAAAGCCTTGCAGACGTTTATGGGGGGATACAAGCAAACACCGCCCATGTACTCGGCAATAAAAATTAATGGTAAGCGAGCGTGTGACCGGGTGCGCGCAGGAGAAAGCGTCGATATTGCTGGGCGCAATCGCTTTGTGCGCATTGATGACCTTTGCTTTGTGAATTGGGAAAACAAAGAGGGACAGTCATTTCAAGTGTTGCTTCGTGTGAGCTGTGGGAAAGGCACGTATGTTCGGGCTTTAGGGGCAGATATCGCCGAGGCAGTGGGGGCTTTGGGCTATGTTGAAAGCCTTACACGCACGCGTGTCGGACGCTTTGCAAAAAAAAATGCAATTTCCCTTGGAAAATTGGAGGAAGTGAGGCATAACGTAGTGCATACCTCAGCGTGGGTCAGCGTGCGCGAGTCGCTGGACGACATCCCGGCTCTTTGCCTAACGCCCACGGATGCTGAACATTTGCGATGCGGAATTCGTGTAAAGATACTGGATCTTCCCGTAACACAAACGTTTTTGGGTATAGACACGGATGGTGCACCTGTTGGCATTCTTGAAAAATGTGATGGGGGCGTACGTCCAAAACGCATGTTCAATAAACATGCTGAATGACATGAAAGGATTAAACGATGTCGATTACACTTGAGCGCAAGGCAGAGCTCATGAAAGAATATGCCACTAAAGAAGGTGATACGGGATCACCTGAAGTTCAAGTTGCGATTTTAACAGAACGAATTAACAACCTCTCGGGTCATATGCAAGGGCATAAAAAAGACTTTCACTCACGTCGTGGATTGATTGCTATGGTGAATCAACGGCGCCGGCTGTTAGATTATGCAAAGGGTAAATCCAAAGAACGGTATCAAACGCTCATTGAGCGGCTTGGTCTGCGGCGCTAAGACGTTGTGGCATCTAGGGGGGCATGAGACCCCCTAAGTGTTTTGACGAAAAAAGTCAAAAAAAAGATACAGCAGTTAGGAATGATGAATGTTTAAGGAAAATTGCGTTTCGCTCACCTGGGGTGATAGTGCGTTAAAAATTGAAACGGGTAAGGTTGCTCGTCAAGCAGATGGTTCCGTAATGGTAACCTACGGTGAAACTGTTGTGCTAGCCGCAGCAGTTGTGATGAAAGAAGCAAGCCCTGAGGCTAACTTTTTCCCTCTCACCGTGCATTATCAGGAAAAAACATATGCCGCAGGCAAAGTCCCCGGTGGTTTTTTGAAGCGTGAAAGCCGTCCTAGTGAGAAAGAAGTTCTGACATCACGCTTGATTGACCGCCCCATACGTCCGTTGTTCCCACAAGGATTTTACAACGAAGTGCAACTTATTTGCACAGTGATGAGTTATGACGAAACGCATGATCCTGTGATTGCAGCCATGATTGCGGCTTCGGCGGCACTCGCCATTTCGGGTGCGCCATTTCTTGGTCCCATTGGTGCTGCGCGTGTAGCATATAAAGATGGTCAGTTTCTTTTGAATCCTCCTGAGTCTTTGTTACCCGAATGTGACCTTGATTTGGTTGTTGCAGGAACAGAAGAGGGCGTACTGATGGTTGAGTCAGAGGCAAGAGAGCTAACAGAAGAGCAAATGCTTGAAGCCGTTGTCTTTGGTCAAAAATCCTATGAACCTGTAATTGCGGCGATTAAAGAGCTTGCAAAGAAGGCATCAAAACCACCTATTGTGGCAGCTCCAACACCAACAGGTTTGACGAAGGTTGAAGAATATGTGCGCAATAATCACTTAAAGGAAATCGATGCTGCTTACGAAGTTAGCGATAAGCAAAAACGTTATGGGATCCTTGATGGCATCAAGCAAGCAATAAAAAACCACTTTTCTGATGATGGGGATGTTGGTTCCAATCATATTTCTTTTGGGCTTGATAATGTAAAATCAGCTGTTTTGCGTAACAAGGTTTTGGATACAAAAAAGCGTATTGATGGCCGTGATTTGGTTACTGTGCGTCCGATTGTTCCTGAGGTTTCTGTTTTACCGCGTACACACGGAAGTTGTGTATTCACACGGGGTGAAACACAAGCGTTTGTGGTTGCAACGCTTGGGACGGGTCAAGATGAGCAGATGATGGATACGCTATCAGGCATGTACAAGGAAAAATTCTTACTCCACTATAACTTCCCTTCCTATTCCGTAGGTGAGGCAGGCCGTGTGGGACCTCCAGGGCGTCGTGAAATTGGCCATGGAAAACTTGCTTGGCGGGCGATTCGACCGGTTTTGCCTTCAGGGGATGCGTTTCCTTATACAATTCGTGTTGTTTCTGAAATTACTGAATCTAATGGCTCATCATCGATGGCAACTGTTTGTGGAACATCTCTTGCCCTTATGGATGCCGGTGTTAAGATCTCTGCTCCTGTTGCGGGTATTGCTATGGGACTTATCAAAGAAAATGATAGGATTGCTGTCTTGACGGACATTCTTGGTGACGAAGATCATTTGGGTGATATGGACTTTAAGGTTGCGGGCACGGAAAAAGGAATTACTGCCCTGCAAATGGATATAAAGATTACAAGCATTACATCAGCGATCATGAAGCAAGCATTGACGCAGGCAAAAGACGGCCGCATCCATATTCTTGGTGAAATGACGAAAGCTCTTTCGGTTGCACGAGATGATTTGAATCCACGTGCTCCACGAATTTTGCGGGTCCAAATTCCTAAAGATAAAATTGGTGAGGTTATAGGCCCAGGTGGTTCAAATATCCGTAAAATCTGTGAAACTACAGGGGCTACTGTCGACATTGAAGAGGATGGATCTGCCCGCGTGGGCTCAGCCGATCTTGCTGGTGCGGAGGCTGCTGTTAGTATGATCAAAATGACTTTTGCCGAACCAGAAATTGGCCAGACCTATGATGGTAAAGTAGTGAGTGTTGTGGATTTTGGTGCATTTATAAACTTTTTTGGCCCTAAAGATGGCCTTGTGCATATCAGCGAAATCTGTGATGAGCGGTTAGAAAAAGTGTCTGAGCGCCTGAATCTGAACGACTTGGTTCGGGTAAAAGTCGTTTCTATGGAAAAAGGCCGCGTAAAGTTGACGATGAAGGGTGTCGATCAACCAAAAGGATAAAGCGAGGCTTTCATCGGTCATCATTGAAAATATGATGTAAAATAAAACAGCTCTTGTTCTTGCAAGGGCTGTTTTCTTTTTTCGTTGTTTTATAAAACTTGAAACGATATGAATAAACGTTATATTGGTCTGAATTAATAAAATACAATTGATCTGGAGGTCAACAATGCTCACTGTAGGACATAAATTTCCTGAATTCTCTCTGAAATCTGTTGTTGCAAATGAAATGCCCCATGCTTTCTCCCTTGTTTCGACGGCAGATATGATTGGTCGATGGAATGTCGTTTTTTTCTATCCGAAAGACTTTACATTTGTATGTCCCACAGAATTGCAGGGATTTGATGAACTGATGAAAGCTTTTTCTGCGCGTAAAACAGGTGTATATGGCGTGAGCACTGATTCAGAGTTTGTGCATTTAGCGTGGCGTAGAGACGCGAAAGAATTGCGTAATCTAAGCTATCCCCTGGTTTCAGACATTAAGCGGGAACTTTCTATGGCGTTGGGTATTTTAGACGCCAAGGAGGGTGTGTGTTTGCGCGCGACGTTTATTGTGGATCCGGAAGGTATTATCCGCCATGTGTCTGTGAATGATCTGTCCGTAGGCCGGAACCCCGAAGAAATTCTGCGTGTTCTTGATGCATTGCAAGTCGGTGGCCTTATGCCCTGTCGCTGGCAACCAGGGCAAGAGGCTATCAAGGTGGCGTAACCCACGTGCGGAATAGGTACGTAGGCATGGTGGATGAATTGGCATCAAAGTAACAATTTCCCGTTTTTGTCCTCTAAAAAATATACGTGAAGTATGTGAAAATTCCTCATTTAATCCTTCGCAATGGTTGTTTGAGTCCACACGGGGGGATTCATCTACAAAAAAAAGAAGGAACACCTGGTATTCATTCTTTTCTCTTTTTGGCATTGATGAGGATGTCTTTCGTATGATTGGGGAACTTTAAGGGATACGCGCAAACTGAATGCGCTTTCTCACATCGCTATCCATTGGTATGGTTACGCCTTCTCTTCTATAGACGTAGTGCTCAGCAGGCTCTGTTGACTCATGAGAAGTGTGAGCGGATAAAAAGCACACTCGCTTACCTGCCCACCATGTCTCAGGTGTTTGAAAAGTGTCTTCTTTGTGCATTTTTGATGCAGCCCCCTCTAATGTAGGAGATGACGGTGTATCCGATGAAAAATGAATAGGCTTTCCTAGGGCACTGCCAATGGCGGCTTTCATGCTCTCTCCTCTGCGCAAGGCTGTGGCTGGAGGCTTCACCATGGGGTCTGTGTCATGTACATCAGGAGCGTGTGATGATGCAGTGGACGGAAAAATAGGCAGAAAAACTGTTAACCTTAGAACATTCAATAATTTGTATAAATTCATTATCATAAATAAGTAAACTAAATATAAAAATTATTTAGGTACAAATATTCTGTATTTCAATCCCCACTATAAGTATTAGTTCATTTTTTCATAGGCAATCATTCTCTAAGGCATAAATTTTTGAGGATCGGTCAGTGTATCAAACTCTGTTTCCGTGATAGATGTTGTTTTTAGTACCTCTTCTTTGAGGGAGGTTCCATTTCTGTGCGCTTTTTTTGCAAGAGAAGCCGCGCTATCATAACCAATTAGTGGTGTTAAGGCTGTAACAAGCATCAGGGATTTGTCCAAATTTTGTGCAACCTGGGTCTTGTTTACAGAGATTCCTTGGAGGCAGCGCATGGCAAAGCTGTTGATGGACTGGGACATAAGAAGCATTGCCTCCATGCAGTTACGGAGAATCAAAGGCTTGAATACATTAAGCTGAAGATTTCCATGAGAATTTGCAATGCTAATACTGGTATGTAATCCCATTACATGTGCGGAAACTTGAGTTAGTGCTTCTATGTGGGTGGGGTTTACCTTGCCCGGCATAATGGATGACCCTGGTTCTGTTTCGGGTAAAAGAAGCTCATTCAATCCACATCGGGGCCCTGATCCAAGAAGGCGTAAATCATTTCCCATTTTCATGCAGAGGGTTGCCAATGTATTGAGTGAGGCGGAAACATCCACACACAGGTCATGGCTTGCCATTGCAACGGAAAAATTTTTCAGTGGTGTAAAATGAAAGGGCAATAAAACTGTCAGTTCTTTGCAGAATACGTCAGAGAATTGTGCGTGGGCATTTATCCCTGTACCAACAGCCGTTCCCCCCTGTGGAAGAACGTGTAGTTTTTTGCGCAACAAACGAAGATTTTTTAATACTTCTCTGACTTGATCAGCATAAGTTGCAAAAATCATTCCAGATCTTACGGGGGTTGCATCTTGAAGATGTGTGCGCCCTATACTGAGAGAGCCATGGAACTCCTGGGATTTGCGTGAGAGTATACGCATGAGGCTTTCTAGCGAAGGAATAAGCATACGCGTCAGGCGTAATACCAGACATATATGCATGACTGTCGGAAAAGAATCGTTCGTTGACTGCCCACGGTTGGCATGATCATTGGGGTGAACAGGGTGTTTACTTCCTAAAGGAAATCCCATGATTTGGGCGGATCGATTAGCAATAACCTCATTCACATTCATGTGTGTTTGGGTTCCTGATCCTGTTTGCCATGGTGAAAGAGGGAAATGCTTATCAAGCTTGCCTTCGGCGATTTCGCGCGCCGCACGTATAATGATGGCTCCTAGGTTTTGGGGTATTTGCTTTAAGTGAATATTAGCGGCTGCGGCTGCCATTTTTTGATAGCCGAATGCATGAATGATAGACATATCGAAGGGAGCATCTCCAATCGCGAAATTTTCTTGTGCTCGCTGTGTTTGTATACCCCATAAGGCATTTTTAGGAATTCGAAGTTTTCCTAGTGAATCTTCTTCCGTGCGATACGAGGAGATGCTCTTTGTCATTTATATTCTTGTTTTTGTCCCATGAAGGGCATACTTATATATTCCCAGAATAGGCGAAATTTATTGATGATACGTGAATATATGGTCCGGGCCCTTACCCTAGCAAAGGAAGCTGCGGCATGTGGCGAGGTGCCAGTTGGTGCCGTAATTGTCTGTGAGGGAGTGATTATTGCAGAGGCACGTAATGCGGTTGAGCAACAGAAAAATGTGTGCGCACATGCAGAAATGCTGGCATTACAACGTGCTTCCTCCCAACTGGGAGAGAAGTTTCTCTTGAAGGCTCATATGTATGTGACGCTTGAGCCATGCGCCATGTGTGCAGCGGCAATTAGTTATGCGCGTATTGCTCGCCTCTATTTTGGAGCCTATGATCCCAAAAGTGGGGGAGTGGAACATGGTGCGCGCGTGTACGATCACCAGACGTGTCATAGTAAACCCGAAATTGTTGGTGGAATATGTGAGCGTGAGGCGACGACTATGCTGTCCGATTTTTTCCAAAAATTACGTTAATCAAGACAGCGTATGAATGGCTGTGAGACCCTCTCGGTATGTAGGGTAATGAAGGTGTACCCCTAAGATTTCTTGAATTTTTGTTCCATCCACACGCTTGTAATCCCTATAGAAATCCTTCATCCGGGGTGAAAGTGTGGCATTCTGAAGTGCCGTAAGTGGTGGTTTTTTCTGCCCAAGTAATGCGCAAGCATACTCTGTCAACTCATGGGTCGGGGCTGGATTTTTATCAGCAAGATTAAAGATTTCCCCCGGTGTTGGTGCCTGCATTGATGCAACGATTAGACGGGCAATATCATCCACGTGAATGCGTGAAAAACAGTGTCCAGGGGCATAAATATGTTGATGTGAGGGGCTGGCAAGTCGGTCAAAAACACTTCGTCCTTTGCCATAAATACTACTTGTGCGAAAGATGTGAACAGGAACACCATGGGTGTTGTGAAGCTTTCGGTAGGTATCTTCAATCACAAGGCGATCCTGCCCAGGTGTGGATGTGGGATTACAAAAGCTTTTTTCCGTAACCCAAGCACCTTTGTGATCGCCATAAACAGATGTTGTGGACATGTAGCCGATCCACTTCAGATGTGGGAGGAAAGGGAGGTGATTTTTATGATGCTCAAGAAATGTGTCCGATTTATTTTCAGGGGGTGCTGTTATCAAAATATGAGTGACAGCATTCAAAAGAGTGGCCTCAAGAGGTTTCTTTGTGTTAAAAACACACAATTGAACATCCTGTGAAAATGCCCTCCATCCCGGTGATCGATGCGTTCCCCAAATGGTATGAGCCGCAGATAACATTGACAATCTTGCGCGGATGTGCGTACCAACATATCCTAAGCCAATAATAATAAGGTTCATTGTGCGTATTCCTTACTGTTTTTCAACTGACGTTTTGCGAACGTTTTCTCAAGAGGTGCGCAATGTTTATGGAAGCATTATTCTTGTTGTAGCCGCAGGAGTTGCGTTGATTTCAAATATTCTCATTCGCAACCTTAGCCAATGCTATCCTCCGATGCAAATTCTCTTTTTCAAAGGTGTAGTGGCTCTTGTGCTTTTGACCATTTTTTCTTTTCGATCTCTGTGTGCCGTTTCTGGAGCCCAGAAGTGGCATTGGCATGTCTTAAGAGGTGCTATTGGTTTTATTGGCAATTATCTCGCCGTTTTGGGACTTAGAGCACTTCCTCTTGCTGATGCAACGGCTCTTTCATTGACAAGTGCCTTTTGGGGATTATGGGGAGGTGTTGTGATTCTTAAGGAACAGGTTTCATTTGCAAGAATTCTTGCAACCATCGTTGGCTTCGGTGGTGCGTTATTTATTATAAAACCTGCAAGTCTTGTTTTTAACGTACATACTCTTTATCCTCTTGGGGCGGCATTTTGCTTTGCCTCTAGTGTTCTCATTGTGCGCTATACCGGAAAAAGCGATGGAGCATTGCCCTCACTGTTTGGTCTTTACAGCGTGATGACGCTTGCTCCATTGCCATGGATTTTTTGCGGGTGGACACCGATTCTTCGTGGAGATATACCAGCATTACTTGCTGTGGGGAGTTTAAGCATAGTGAGCATGTATGGGGTTACGACGGCTTATATACTGGCAGAAGCCTCATATGTTGCCCCAACAAAATTTGTGCGGTATCCTCTTAGCTTGTTTGCGGGCATTTTCTACTGTGGCGATACATTGGATGTAACACATACTATTGGTGCTCTTGTTATTGTTTTGGCAATTTGGGTACTTCCGTACGCTGATGTTCTCAAGTCTAAAAAAACAGGTTTTTTTCATCGGTGGAAAAACAAGTAAGTATGCTCTTCAAGACACATGACGTGTTTAATTACAAAGTTTTTACCAATCTTACTTCACAAATCTGTGAAAACCAATTAGCTTTAGAATCTTAGGGATGGGGTAGCTGTGCAACACGGAACTTTATATCACGACATTATCGTTTTTTTGCTCGCCGCAGTGGTTGTAGTGTCAATTTTTCGGTGGCTGAAGGCAAGTCCGATATTAGGATATCTTATTGCAGGTACAGCAATTGGACCCTATTCGCTTGGTTTTATTAGCCAACATGAGGGCGCTCAAGCCTTGGGTGAATTTGGTGTTATTTTTTTGATGTTCGTGATCGGACTGAAGATGCCAATGCAACGATTGAAAATCCTTAGGCGGTATGTTTTTGGTTTGGGAATGCTGCAAGTTTTTGTGACGGCCCTTCTCTTTACGGGAGTCTTGCATTTCTGGGCCTTTGAAATAAATGCCGCTATTATTATCGCATGCGGAATGTCGCTTTCATCCACAGCGGTTGTTCTTCAGGTGCTTGCAGAGCGTGGGGAATCGGCCTCTCGGTTTGGGCGCGTATCGTTTTCGATTTTATTATTTCAGGATCTTGCTGTCGTGCTCTTTTTGATGATGCTATCCGTAATGGGTCAGGACCAAGGGGACGTCCTGCATCTACTGGGTGCTGCTATCTTGCGTGCAATTTTGGCCCTTGTAGGTATTATCCTCATTGGTCGAACAGTTTTGCGGCCCATCTTTCGTTGGATTGCAAGCTTGGAAAATCAAGAGTTATTTGTGATTGCAACCTTACTTTTAGTAGTAGCCACGGGAGCCCTCACGCATCAGGCTGGACTCTCGATGGAGATGGGTGCATTTTTGGCTGGTCTTCTGCTTTCTGAAACAGAGTACCGCCATCAAGTTGAAGCCGACATACAGCCATTCCACGGATTATTGCTGGGATTATTTTTTATGGCAGTGGGAATGACTATTAATTTAAGGCTTTTTGCGGAAAGCCCGTTTCTTATTACAGGTCTCGTCCTTGCCTTGATGGTGACAAAGATTTTTTTGATTTATGCGTTGTGTATAGGATTTAGGCTTCCTCATGGGTCGGCGCTCCGTTCGGGCATGATTCTTGCGGGAGGAGGCGAATTTGTGTTTGTTCTTTTTAATCCATCGCTTGAAAAGGGAATTATTACTGCGGACATAGCAGCTGTGGTTTATTTGGTGGTCTTGATATCAATGGCATTGACACCACTCATGGCCTCACTCGGTAGAACCATTGAAAGTCGCCTTATTCAAAAAGAAGCAGACTCAACACTTAATGCAGCGGTAGCTGAAATTGAAGATTTGCGTAATCATATAATTATTATTGGGTTTGGTCGTGTGGGACGCTTGCTCTGTAAGCTTTTCACAGAACGGATGATTCCCTATGTTGCAATTGATAATCACATGTCAAAAGTTACGGAGGGACGGGCGCAAGGTTATCCAGTGTTTTTTGGGGATGGTCGCCGTAGCCATGTTTTACAGACACTGTCGGCGAACAAGGCAAGTGGGGTGGTTGTGAGTCTTGACTCCCCTTCCGCAGCTTTACGTGCCTGCTTGATGGTGCGTCGTAGCTTTCCCCATGCGAATGTTTTTGTTCGGATGCGTAATGACGATTACTACGAAAAGCTTACAAATAGTGGTGTTTATGTGGCGATGCCAGAAAACCTTGAGCCGAGTTTAAAGTTAGCAACGGCTGTTTTGCGCACTGTAGGAGTGCCCGTGGATGAAACAACCCAAATCGTTGATGATTTTCGAAAAGCTTATAACACAACACTTGACGATGAAGAAAAACCTGCCACAACATAAGAACCTGTGAGAGAAAGATAGTCCGTGGAACGCAATCCGATTGATACAATTGAAGATCTTTTTAATGTGCAAGAGTGGCCAACGCAACGTCCCTCTGATGGGGAAGTTATCGCTGATGTTGTGGGGAAGTGGGGCGTGTATAGCGTACATTTTCTATGGGACTCGGAGGTGGCAATTCTCCAATTTATTATTACAAGTGATGATCTTCTTGTTGAAAAAGATTTTTTATCTCCCGCGTATGAACTTTGTGGACGTGTGAATGAAAAAATTCAGGTGGGGCACTTTGAGGTAATATCAGAGGCAAGCGTGATAGGATTTCGGCATGGACTTATCCTACCAGGCACCCGAACCATCAGCGAGTTTTTGCTTGAAGAGCTTATTAATACTGGTATTGAGATGTGCGAAAAATTTTATCCAGCTTTTCAATTTGTGTTATCAGGGGGAAGAACACCTTCTGAGGCCGCCTCTATGGCAATGATTAACACTATCGGTGAGGCATAATTCTGGTGCCTGTGTTTTTTTCTAGGGAGCCCTAGGGGTTGTTGCCTCACGCCCTCCATCATGTGTTGTCGTACTTGCAAGAATATGGATTTTTTTGCACTCCTTTGTCTGCGTTGTTGGCTTCTTTACCTCCTCATAGTTCCATGGAAGATTACAATGTTTTTACAAAACATAAGGATGACTTTATCCACGATCTTTTTATGCTTACAACTGAAAGTTCCTTGCGGGATACGAGCACTCAGCAAACTTCTCGTGCGATTTGTTTTGAAGTGCTGATGCGTCGCTTTGATCGGCTGAAGCCTTATCGTTCATTGCTTCAGGAGGTATCATCCGGAAAACAGGGGTTAGTAAACCCGTTTGTTTTTTTTAACCAGGCCCGAAGCTGTGAGACGAAAGTGTTGTCATTTGCCTATCGTCAGCCTCCTCAGCAAATGCTTTTTTCGGCTATTGTTTTTCTTGGTTTTTTCTCTTCGTGCTTTCGGGTGTGGCTAGATGATAGCAGTACTGATGATAGCCAAACGATGGCTGCTCTGGATCGTTCACTTGAGCGCTATGAAAGTATATGCCATTACTCTTCTTAGAAAAAATACAAAAAATAAATTCATTACTGATCTTTTAAAGTAAAAAAACAAAAAAATAATAAATTTATTTTTTTAATTTCAATATTTAATTTTTTGTTAACTATTATATTTCATTATTTATTAAGATTTTTCATAGGCTTATATATGGCTAAAAGTATACTCTTATTGTTTGTAGGTGGTGTGGCTATTTACGGTGCTATTATGATTGACCTCAATCTTATTCGTGAGAGTCAGAAAACTGCCATAATTGAAAAATCCAAAAAACCAAGCGACGCCCCTAGTAAGATCAAAGATGTGTTAGGCAAAACAATATCTAAGAAGAAGATTTAAAGTAAAAATCATCAATAAAAAATGAGGATAAAGGGATGACAAAAAAATATACGCAGATAATCTTGCGTTCTACTGTGGTTCTTTTTGCAATAGCGGGATCAACGTATGAAGCTCCTGAAGCAAGCAGCGATATTCTAGCCATAGCATCTAAATATCAAAATGCAAATGCATCTGACAAAGATGAGAAAAAAAGTGATCGACGTATGGGGCGCATTTCAAAACAGCTTTATGCTCTGAGAAAAGATATGCATGCAGTAATGGAAAAACTTGGCATAGCCGTGGATAGCACCGCCAAGAGTGACTTGAAAAAAGCAGAAGAAGATGATGCTTCGGATAATAGCACAGCAGAGCCAAAGCCAACAGTTGAGGCAGAAAAACCAGTTGTTGAGGAAGTAGTCCCAGAAGCTCCAGCGTCTTAGGTTGTTGCTCTCTTTATGACAAAGAAAAGCCTGGTTATGTTACCAGGCTTCTTTGGTGGCAAAGAGCTGCCGTGCCTTAAGCAGATCGCTTTGTGTATCAACGCTTAAGGGGGTTGCTTGCACCACAGAAAAACCAATACGCATGCCATTGTCTTGGGCACGCATCTGCTCTAATGATCGCTCTTTTTCACGAAGGCTAGGAGATAGTGATACAAATTTTTGCAATGCTTCGGGACGGTAGGCATACAACCCAAGGTGATAAAAAGCTGATTCTCTTTTGTCTGCGGGATCATTGCGTGTAAAGTCATGCGCTTCATAAACACCAGGACCAAGAGGACTAACAAGTGCTTTTACAACGCTAATATCAAGCCACTGCTGATCGTTGCTAATAGGGCAGCCGACTGTAGAGATATCAACATCAGTTATTTTGAGTATATCAAGACATGCTCGCATATTTTCGGGTTCAATAAAGGGCATATCTCCTTGTACGTTGAGGATGTAATCCCCATTGAAGCCAACAGCTTGGGCCGCAGCGGCTACACGATCAGTTCCAGAAGGAAGGTCTGGATCAGTAATAACTGCCTGCCCGCCAGCTTGTTTGATTACGTCCGCTGTGCGTTCATGACAGCAGGCAACAACTACCTCACCCGCTTGAGAGGCAATCGCGCGTTCCCATATGTGAATAATCATAGGCTTTCCCCCGATATCAGCGAGTGGTTTGTTGGGAAGGCGTGTGGCCTGCAGACGTGCGGGAATAACGATAAGTGTAGACATGTTATAGCTTTTAATCCTTCGGGTTCTTAATCTTCATCAAAGATTTTGTTTTTTTCGTTATTATGCTGATATGTACCAGTTGAGCCCGCGCCCGCATGTGCAGATCCTTCAGTCTTCGGGGTGGTATTCCTCAAGAGGGATTCTCGTGTAAGGGTTTCTGGAGCAGGGAGGACTTTGGGAAGAGTGTTTTTGTCAACAAAACGACAGCCCTCGACCCAAACATCATACACAGGGTGTGTCAGCGCCCCCACTGTAGGGCTGGATGCAAACATCCATCCGGAATAGTGCAAAACAGGCGGCATGGTTTTTTCTGGAAGGTACTCATAGATTTTGAGAAAGGCAGAAGCTTCAGGTGGATCTGTCGGCGCACTTGTTTTGCATCTATGAACAACAATACGAAGCTTGCCAAATGTCTTCATCTCATCGATTTGCACCACAAGTTGTATGGAACGCCCTGTGATCTTGTCAAGTGCACGAAGGGTTACGAGTTGAGTTTTTGTCGGGTCTTTGTCTTCAGCAACAGGCTTAAGGGGAGGATTGTTCTTGGAAATGACATCGGGCGAGTCTTCGTTAAAAATCGTAATATTCTTTACGCTTTTTTCTACATTCGTTGGGGTTTTTGGTTCGATGTCAGCATCTGTAAAGTTTTCATCTAGGTTTTTGATGAGTTTTTCAGAAGATTCCGACGGCAGTGAGGCAGTGGGTTTTTGAGAGTCTCCCTGGAAAAGTCCATCACCAGGGTGTTCCGCCGTCACCTCAGAGGCCCGGGAGGTATTCCCCTTTGAGGGCTGTGTTGCTTGCAGGGGGGACGTTTCTATCAAGATCTGCCACAGGACAAGAATACTGAAGAGAACGCTTGAAAAAGTGTTTAAAGCAGTGGGCTGGGACATTATGGATAGGCCCAAAATCGAGACGTGCAGCATAACCATACAGAGTTTTTTATAGATACTTTGATCAAGAAGGCCAACAAAAGCAACATTAACAATTCCTACTATAGGTCATAAGTATGAAAAAGTGCAACGAAATTTCGTACTTTTCCAGTGTTTCAAAGGTATTTTTAAAAAAGTATAGGACGTACTGAGGTGAACAAATCTGTGTTTGAAGAACGTTCTTCTTTTTCTTCGGTAAAACTGACAAACCAGAGAAGTTTTGCGGGTGGCTGTTTATTTATGGCAAAAGTTGTTTCAAGAGAGCATAGAGGAAGAATAGAGAAAGGGGTCCGTAACGCATTCATCCCAGGTCGTGCCATAACAATACATTTTTGACTTGCATTATAAGGCCATACTGATATATATGGCGTGTGTGCTTCTGGGCAAATTAGGACATGCCTCGCGGCCACGATTGTAAATGTGTTCGACACTATGATTGAATATTTAAGGAGATAAAATGTCCAAGTTGAAAAGTAACAGTAGTGCCAAAAAGCGCTTTCGCATAACGGCCACTGGAAAAATTTTGCGGGCTCATGCCTTCAAGCGCCACAATATGCGCAAACGCCCACAGAGCATGATTCGTAAAGCACGCGGTACAACCGTTGTGGATAGCACTGATCATGGACGTTTTCGCCATTTACTACCCTACGGCATTTAATTGAAGGAGATATAGACGATGACCCGAGTTAAACGCGGTGTTACGACGCACGCACGTCACAAAAAAATCATTAAAATGGCAAAAGGTTATCGCGGCCGGGCAAAAGATTGCTTTCGTGTTGCTGTTGAAAAAGTTGAAAAGGCCCTCCAGTATGCCTATCGTGACAGGCGTAATCGGAAGCGTGATATGCGGTCTTTATGGATTCAACGTATTAACGCTGCTGCACGCATGCATGGCATGACATACAGTCGTTTCATCAATGGTATTAATCTTGCAGGTGTTGCTATAGATCGAAAGATTCTTGCCGACATGGCTGTAAAGACGCCAGCAGAGTTTTCACAAATCGCTGTAAAAGCCCAAGAAGCGCTTTCTCAGTAACTAGAAACGCAGTTGATTGATAAAAAAAGGCCGATTTTTATCGGCCTTTTTTTATCAATCAACTGTGCTCTTGGTAAATTATCCAATGCATAATTTTGGTGACAATACGGGTTATCGCTCACACCCATAGGCAAGGGGAAATACCAATATCGGTTTTCACTCTAATCGTCGACATTTGGTGTCGGAGTGGTGTTTTTGATCGAATGGGGAAGCACAGTAGGTTTATTCGCAGATGGTTTTGCTTCAGCAGTATCTGTCAGAACGTGAGGAACAGGAACGGCTGCACTTGTTTTAAGAGGGAGGCCTCCAGAGGTCTCAGGCTTATCAGGGTTTCTCGTACCTGTGACTGGTGTGGGGTTTGTTACTTTTAGTGGCAGTTTGCTATCCCGGTGGTTGAGAAGGAACCAGATGCCATACAGACAAAAAACACCAAGTGCAGATGCAATGACGATCCATGTTTGTGTAAAAGATGTGGGAACAGACGCAGGAACGGATGCATGGGTGTCCTCTGTCCAGTGGAGAACCTCTTTTTTATAAGCATTGATATGGGGCTCGGGGTCTATCTTTATCATGCGAGCGTAGCTGCGTATAAAACCCATTGTGAAGACAGGTTCAGGAAGGAGTGTCGGATTGCTTTCCTCAAGGGCCACAAGGTAGTCTTGGCGAATTTTTAATTCCTTTGCGATGCGCTCAAGCTGAAGGCGTGACTTATTTCGTGCGTCTTGGAGTTTGTTCCCAAATGTATACCGTGCTGGTTTTGTAGCCTGATTCTGTACCGGGTCCACAGGTATGTGTGATGCCTCATCTTCTCTAGAAACAGTATCGGTATGCTCAAAAGGATCAGTATCGTTTTTCATTAAAGCAAATAATTTATTTAAAATAGTATAAAATCTTTTTCTAAGATTTGCAAACGATGTATTTTTCTCTCTTATTTGCAGTAATGACATTCAAAAAATAATAATAATATGTGTATTTTTTTTAATAGAAAGATTAATTTCTATTATTTTTTATTTGTTATTGGAAAAATTCATTTAATGCAAATTTATAGAATATATAATAAATTACAAGCGCACTTACGTCGGCAATATGTAATCCATTACTGCCATATGGAAAGTATCTTTTTCTTAGAAATATCCCGTGAGAATAAAATTTATGAGAGGGGACCTGTGCCTGAAGATATTACTGGCGATTATCTCTCAAGCGTTCCTTGCTGTTTCCTCACTTATTGGAGGCACTGTTGTTTTAGGGGTTAAAGTCTTTCATTTCCCATGTCGCATCCATGCGTGCGGCAAAACTAAGGTTATGTGTTGCCATGATTAAGGCAACACCCTCCTTATTGCAGATTTCTTGAAACAGAGAAAAAACAATCTCAGCAGTGACAGGATCAAGATTACCGGTGGGTTCGTCCGCCAAAATCACCTTGGGTTTGTTCGCTAATGCCCGTGCGATCGCTGTGCGTTGTTGCTCACCACCGGAAAGTTGAGACGGATAGTGCTGCGCGCGATGTTCCAGTTGCATTTTAGCCAGGTAGTAATGGGCAATTTCTTGTGCCTCAGTATCTGTGGATCCTGCAATCATGCAAGGAAGCGCAACATTTTCAAGAGCCGTAAACTCCTCCAGCAAATGATGAAATTGAAAAATAAAGCCAATATAATCCCTGCGCATGCGCGTGCATAACGCATCATCGTTAAAATTGATACGCTGTCCATGAAGGTGAATATCCCCTGAATCAGGTGCATCAAGAAGCCCTAATACCTGTAGCAACGATGACTTCCCTGAACCACTGGGGCCAACAAGGGCAACACACTGTCCTGCGTTAAGTGACTTTCCAGCCCTTGCAAAAACGCTAATGTTTTTTGTGCAATCTGTGGTTACTGTCGGATACGTTTTAGAAAGATTTGCAAAATGGAGAACGCCCTGCAATTCCTTATAATTTTTATTTTTAGTCATGACGCAAGGCCTCTACAGGATGTAAGGATGAGGCTGTGGCTGCGGGCAAATAACTTGCCGCTGTACTCATAGAAAGTGACAGAGCCACAATAGTTAGAACCTCGGTAAAATTCACCTGTGCGGGTAATTTTGCTAGAAAGTATATGTCAGGACTGAATATTTTGGCTCCAGAGAAGAACTGAATGATCGTTTGAACGGTTTCAATATTCCAACTGAGAACTAATCCAAGTACTAATCCCGCTAGTGTTCCCAAAAACCCAATCCGAAACCCACAATAAATGAATATCTTGTGAATACTCTGACGTGACTGTCCCATGGCACGGAGTATACCAATACTTGTGCGTTTATCCTTTACAAGCATTGTAATGCTAGAAATAATGTTAAATGCTGCGACCACAACAATGAGTGTGAGAATAAGAAACATCATGGTGCGCTCTGTTTCAATTGATGAAAAAAACGTGTGATTCAGTTGTTTCCAATCAAGAGCGCGCAACCCAGGACGCAGAGCAGCTAACTGAGGAGTAAGTCGGTGTGTTTCCATAGGATTTGTTGTAAAGATTTCTATTTTATTCACGTGCTCAGGAAGCCGAAAAAATTGCTGTGCTGCTGATAGAGGGATAAACACCATTCCTTTGTCAAACTCACTCATTCCTGCTTCAAAAACAGCAGACACAGTAAAAGCTCGCATGCGTGGGATAAGACCAAAAGCTGTGTTGTTGGCCTCTGGGGCTACAAGAGTGAGCATATCTCCTAGAAAAACACCCAGGCGGCGGGCGAGATTCATGCCAATCACCACAGAATTATTGCTATTAACAAACGTATCCAGGGTGCCCTGTTTGATGTTTCGGCTTATATGTGTCCTTTGAGATAATTCCACTGCAGAGATTCCATGTACAACAACACCAGTGGCTTGTGATCCTTGAAAAACAAGTGCTTGGCCCTCCACAATCGCAGACACATGGGAGATAGTGGGGTTTTGTTTTATTTTTTCAACAAGTGCTTCGTAATCATTGATCCCTTTTGCCATGCTGGGTAAAAGAACAATGTGACCGTTAAAACCCAGAATGCTGCGTGTGATTTCCTCACGAAAACCGTTCATTACAGACATTACGGTTATTAGTGTTGCGACGCCCAGCATAATCCCTGTAAAAGAAAACCCAGTAATGAGAGATACTGCACGTTCCTTTCGTTTGGCTGCCATGAAACGTCTTGCGATTGTGTATTCCAAACTTCGCTTTGTTAGGAAACGAAGAACGAATGAAGCACGCTTGTGGAAGGCTATCTTATTCATCGGACATGATCTGGGTCTTGAGAAAGGGAATCAACGTCTCCGCCGTGATTAGCTGACGTTCCTCAGTATGGCGATTTTTAAGTTCAATCTTATTTTCCTTGGCGTCACGCGGACCAATAGTGACCTGCCAGGGGCATCCGATGAGATCCATGTCTGCGAATTTTCCTCCCGATCGTTCGTTACGATCATCGTACAATACCGATATCCCCGCATTTTTAAGAGATGTGTACAGTGTGTTTGCAAGGCGTTGTGTATCTTCATTGTCTATCCGTATATTGATAAGACCGACAAGAAACGGAGCAACAGAGCTTGGCCAACAGATGCCTTTCTTATCATGAAACGTTTCAATGAGGGCGCCAATAACCCGGGTTACACCAATACCATAACACCCCATATGCGGGTACAAGGTTGTATTGTTTTCACCAGCAATCCCAAAATTCATGACCTCTGTGTATTTTGTACCAAGATAAAAAATATGCCCCACCTCGATCCCCCGAGAGATGCAAAGGTTTTCTTTACTTATGGGACAAGTGTCGGGATCATGCATATCATCAGATGCAGCATAGTAGTTCCGTGCTTCAGTGGTTGTTAGGGTGCCTGTATCACGTAAAGACTCAATGGTCTTTTCATAATAAAGACCACTTTCGCCCGTTTCGGCAACAACGTGAAACTCATGACTCATATTGCCACCAATGGCTCCTGGATCAGCTTTGACAGGAATGACATTAAGGCTCATCCGGCGAAATGTTTTGATGTACGCTTGAAACATAGCCTCGTAGGATTTTTGGGCGTCTTCAAATGTACAGTCAAATGAATACGCATCTTTCATGGTAAATTCACGCCCCCGCATGACCCCAAAGCGTGGTCGAATCTCATCACGGAACTTCGCATTAATTTGATAAAGTGTGAACGGAAGTTGTTTGTAGCTTGTGACGTAGGATGCAACAAGGTCAGTCACTACTTCTTCTGCTGTGGGGCCATAAAGCATGTCTCGATCATGGCGATCCCGCATCCGTAACATTTCCTTTCCATATGCATCATATCGTCCGCTTTTCTCCCACAAGAAAGCAGGTTGAATTGTTGGCATGCTGATGTGTTGTGCGCCTGCATTATCCATCTCTTCCTTGATGATGCGGCTGACATTTGCAAGAACGCTTTGTCCCAAAGGAAGCCAGCTGTATATGCCTGATGTGGTTTGGTGAATCATACCACTGCGCAGCATGAGGCGGTGAGAAGGAATAGTAGCCTCTTTGGGGGTTTCTTTGAGGGTTGGAATAAAAAACTGGCTACGTCTCATTGAATCTCATTATGGCCACATGAATATGCGGGCATTATAGCGAATGATTTTTTTTTCGCGAAGCGAAAACAACACTTGCAAAACTTAAAATTTTGACTATTCTTTCGGCATATCAGATGCGGGCGTAGCTCAGGGGTAGAGCACAACCTTGCCAAGGTTGGGGTCGAGGGTTCGAATCCCTTCGCCCGCTCCATGTAAACGCAAAAGCGATACTTGCTTCACAGATTTTTCTGCACTTCTTATCCCTTGCCAAAAAAACAGCTCTTGAGTGAGTCCCTGTTCGGTGAGGGCTTTTGGAGCACGGTTTTTAACTGTGGGATACCAGTATTACTTTTGTGGGCGTGTTTGGAATACTTTTTTATTATGCGCCCCTATGATTCTGGTGTGCTGACCGGCTTCTTTTTTTTGAGAGAAAGATTTTTTTCAATGATAATGGGGGTGGATACATCGGATTTGCGGGCAATCTCAAAAAGATGATCGATATGTGCGGTGTGTGTGTCAAAGTGTGCTTTTACTTTTCCTGACAAGGTGATGTTGCTACTTGTTTTTACATGCATAGGATTGATTTGCTGACCATTTTTGATGACTTCATAATGCAGATGGGGGCCTGTTGCACGCCCTGTAGCCCCTACATAACCAATGATTTGGCGTTGACGGACTGTTTTCCCCGCGCGCATGCCTTGGGCAAAGCGTGAAAGGTGTGCATAGGCCGTTTTTAGGGCTGTTCCAAAGTGACGAATACGAAGATAGTTTCCGTAGGCACCATTACGCCCCGCTTGTTCGATGACACCGGAACCTGCCGCGTATATGGGCGTTCCTGGTGGGGCCGCAAAATCAACACCTTTATGATGCTTTGTAAAGCCAAGAATAGGGTGTTTTCGTTTACCAAAACCAGAGGAGATACGGGCGCCATCAATGGGGGTACGCAGGAGTGATTTTTGTACGCTACGTCCATTTTTATGGTAGTAGCCAGTCCATTGCTCAAAGATATCAAAAAAATAAACCGTAATAGGCTTGTTATCAATTTCCATTTCTGCAAGAAGAACACGCCCAACGTCAGCCGATTTATTTTTAGAATCGTGCAGTACTTCATACAAAACACGGAACCTATTCCCAGGGTGTATGTTACGTTGAAAATCAATAGCATAGCTAAACGCTGTAATCATTTGATGGACTGCCTTGCTCGGAAGCCCCAATCCAAGGGCATCGACGTAGAGACTCGAGCGAATCGCGCCTTCAACACTTTTTACATGGCGCTGAAGTTTGCGGTGGGATTTTTGAGCGTCGTAACCACCCTTTTCGTTTTGCTCTAAGGTGATTTCGGTATTGAAGCTCGGGTGAATAAGAAGAGTCAGTAAATTGCGGGATTCTCCATCTTCGTGTGGGGATGTTGTGATGAAAACCTCATGCGAGGGACGCAAATCGCGGGGATTAAAAAGTGTTTGTAGGGCCTTAAGAGCAGCATGAATCTGTGTTTTGACAATTTTTTCATTTGCCAAGATAGAGGAAAGTGTATCACCTGATTGAATATCCAGAGGATCCTCACGGATCAGATTTTCGGGGTTTTGCAATTCCGATAACTCCTCTTGGGAGGATCTCTTACCAGAAGATACAAGCAGAATCTTTTCGGGCATTGCCAGGTAATACGCCAACAAAACACAAAAAACGCTTACTATAACCTTGTATAGTTTCTTATTCAGGTGACGAGGGGAGGGTGAAGTCATGGATCAGAGTGCAAAAATGATAAAATTCAAAAAAATCTGTACGAGAATGAGGGTTTATAGCATAGATAGAGTTAAACAAGAGTTGAAAACCTAGCATGAATCTTCGCATCCACCAACGGTTAGTTTCTAAGATTCTCCACGATCTTATTGCGCCTGCTTCTAGTACCCTTAATGGCATAGAGTTGCTTTCAGGCATGCAGGCTATAGACGAAGAGGTTCTGAGCTTTATGAAGGAGGGCGCTGTTTCTTTAAATGAGAAACTGAAAATGTTTCGTCTTGCTTTTGGTGCGACCGGTGATTCAACTATTACAAACCTTCAGTCATTCACAGAAAAAACAACCCCCTTTATAAAGGTATTTGGTGGAAACTATCACCCTGTTTCGGCTGATTTCATGGTTTTAACTACTCCTGATGTTCAGGCAGTTAGCGTTCTTATAATTATGATTACTCAAGTTGCAACCGGTCCTTTTTATGTTTCTCTTTCGTCACAGAAAACCAAAATTCATATTACCATAGAAGATCTTAGGTTTTGTTTTAATGGTAAAATCATGGGGTATTTGGTTGGTGATACTTCTGATGATATGGTGGATGTGGATGTGCATGATGCGCAGGCATGGCTCATGCGGATCCTGGCTGACTCTTGTGAAATGACTATTAATGTTGTGTGCAATGAACCTGGTAAGATTATCCTTAGTCTTGATAAACTTCCCCCCTCCTAGCAAAGTTTGAGGCGTCTTAACACAACAAATACAGTTAGCTGAGATGTTATCACAGTGAGAAACATAAGAAATAAAGGAATCCCAAAGATCGCGAGTATTACCTGTCCGTACTGAATGGTAAGTCTTGGCCAGGAGTCGGCCTGTAGGCTAAGTGCGAGGCAAATAATAACAGCGATTAACCCTAATCCAACACCGATGAGACTGCTAATTCCTGTGGTTGTTAGGGCATGGAGTTGGAATCTATTGGCAATAAAATTGCGGTTTGCCCCCATTTGGATGAGAGCACGCACAATGTCTAGGTGAATCATTAAGCCGGTATATGTTGAGAATGAGATGATTGAAAGTGTAATGAAACAAACCAGCGCGGTGAGAAAAAGTCCTAATTTATAGATACCTGAAGCAAGCGTTAAGAGCCCTTCCTGCCACTCACGATTTTGCGAAACTGTCGCCCCAGGATAAAGAGAACTAATTTCAGCTGTAATTTTTGAAAAATCAATTATCATGGTGGGATGGGTTTCTACGTCAATAACAATAGGGGTTGGTGTGCGGGCCAGGTGATCATTGTACGTAAGGTCGGTTGTTGCGTGAATGGTGGATTTTGAAAGAACATGGTAGTTACGCACAGCTGGATTGCTTTTGAGAAGATCTAAAACTTTTGTTTGGTTAGCAAAATCCATGTTGGATGCTTTTCTATCTTCTGGGGGTAAAGAAACACTAAATCCATGCCTGGTTTGATGGTGCCAGTTTTGTATCGTTCCTTGAAAAATAAGGGCGCCTGTTACAAAAAAAAGCGCCAGAAAAATAATAATCCCATTTACCCAGCACATCCAACCGCTGGATTTGCTTGATTCAAGAGGAATAATGTTAAAAGGAAGCTTCATGGAGGACCTTAGGGATTAATTGTATTGTAAAAAGATGAGTAGGGAGATTTGTGCACAGATGTGCGGCCCTCTGTTTTGGGAAGAGGGGTTATTTTTTGCATGTGCGGCAGGGATTCACCACTTGCCGTATCAGTTACTTTAGATGCATGTGTGGCAATAGCCGGTGATGGTGTGGTGCTGTTTGTTCCTGTTTGGGAGACCGCCTCCTGCTCATGTATAAAGAGAAGATGTTTGTTTTCCAAGCGAACCTCTGGATGCCGAAACTCTTGCACAATTGTTTGATTGTGTGTTGCTATAACAATAGTTGTTCCCAGTTTGTGAAGTGTTTCAAAAATAGTCATCAGTTTGCGGGCATTCTTCATATCAAGGTTGCCCGTTGGCTCATCTGCAATAACGATTTTTGGGTTAATAACCAGCGCCCGAGCAAGCGCAGCCATTTGGCTGTGCCCCCCCGAAAGCATACTTGGTAGTTGCTCTAGGTAGTTTTGGAGGCCTATCCATGAAAGAACCTGAAAGGCACGTCGACTTGCCTTAGAAGGTGAGATCCCTTGTATCAGTAAGGGAAGCATCGTATTTTGAAGAATTGTTAAATGCGCAATAAGCCCAGGTTCTTGTTTAACAACACCGATACGCTGGCGAATGTGCGGAAGGGTTCTGCGGGGAAGCACTTTGATGTTTTGCTCAAAAAGCTTTATTTTTCCTTGATATTCTAAATTATCAATATAAATAAGACGCAAAAGCGATGTTTTTCCAGCCCCACTTTCTCCCGTTAAATAATAAAAACTTCCTTTTGAAACAACAAAAGATATGTCACGAAATACTTCAATATTTTCATAACTAAGGCTTACATTGCGTAGCGACAGTATCTCAGTTGAATCGACCATCTAATATACAGTTTAATCTCATAATAAATATTAGCATAAATTGTAGATAAATCCACAGCAATTTGATATTTTTTGTTTTTTTTCTTGATTCTTAAGTAATTAATAAAATATTAACTATTTCTCTTTTGGGGATATATTCTGTTAGGCAGCCGATAAAAATATATTGCTCTATTGAATAAATTCCTTAGGATGCTCTAAAAGTAGGGTTAAAAAGCGCATGCGGTTTTTGGTTTGGGGCATCGTCAATTTTGATGCTATTTTGCTTATTATGATCTTGGGTGTTTCGTTGGTGTCATTTTTTCATCGTGGCGCTCTTATTTTTTGGCTCAATCATACTATAGCTATTGGTTTTTTTGTTACAGTTCTGACCCCTTTTCCAGGTATGTATGTGGCACACCTAGAGAACACCTATCCTGTTGTAAGGACAGTACCAGATGACGTAAAAGGAGTTTTAGTTATCGGGGGTATGATAAGCCGTGATGTGAGTGTGTCGCGCAAGCAAGCGGCTTTTAGTATTAACGGCCCACGGATGTCTCACGTCATTAAGCTTATGCACGAAAAGCCGGGTCTCCCATACTTTTTTATGGCGGGCGGAGTTCCCTATATTAATCATTATCAAGAAGGTGATATTTTGCGTCGCCATCTATCTTATGTGCAAAAAGAAGTGCCAAATATTACATATGATACTCGTTCCAACACAACAGCTGAAAGTGCGCATGTCAGCTATCGCGAGTTAAACCCTGGTAACGATAAATGGCTTTTGGTAACCTCTGCCTATCATATGCCTCGGGCTGTTCGGAATTTTACAGCAGCTGGATGGAACGTGACCCCGTACCCCACTGACTATAAGACAAAAAAAAATGAAGGTTATTCGTTTAATTTTAGTATTTTTAAGGGTATAATGTTTTGGAAAATAGCTGTCCATGAGTTTCTTATGCATGTAATCGATTCATTGGATGGGCGCATTAAATAGGATTGGTCGTGATAAAAGAGTTGGTAAAACTTTACACAAAAATTGCCTTAATAACCCTAATTCCCTTGTTGTTATGGGGGTGTGCAAGTACGGATAATTCGGGCCATTATTCCGATTATTTTAGTCGTTATTATGAAGGTATCAAAACTATTGCACCGACTAAAGCTACCTCAAGATCCTATACAATAAGAGGTGTGCGTTATAAACCTCAAGAACACTACGAATATATATCAGAAGGATATGCCTCGTACTACGGAGGTCGTGATATTTTTCATGGACGACGGACCTCAACGGGCGAAATTTTTAGTAAAGATGGTCTCACAGCGGCTCACCGGACACTCCCATTGCCTTGTGTCGTGAAAGTGACTAATCTCGAAAATGGACGCTCAATTCGGGTAAAGGTAAATGATAGAGGTCCTTTTGCCTCACCGGAAAAGCGCATTATTGATCTTTCTGAACGGGCGGCTAAAATTTTGGGTTTTTATGAAAAGGGGACAGCACGGGTGCGCATAGAAGCGGTTGTTGACGATAGTGTCCGTGTGGCAAAAGGAGCACGCACCTACAGCCGCGGCTCTCGGCGATCATTTTTTACACCGACTTCTCTTTCGTCGTCTCAAAAAAAGTCAAAGAACATATCTTCTGCGCGTACTCCTCTTAGGGTTGCGTATAGAGATCGTAGTGATGGAATTTTAAGGGCTATTAAACCAAGCGCACTTCCTCATGGAAAACGCGGGGAAAAAAGTACTTATGCCGCTATGGCCTCACAGAAAAGTCATCATGTATTGCACATGACGAGGGTTCAAAAACGCCCACAACCCTTGCCAAAGTCTAAATCTCCGCGTATGAATATGAGATAGATTTTCTTTTTAAGATACGACATGATCGTTTTTTTTCGTCTTATACTAGCTGCCTTATTTTTGGGTATTTTCTCTCTGGATTGCGGGGCACATACGCCCATATTTGATACAAAAGCTAAGCAAGCATATCTGGTTGATTTTCATTCCGGTGCAGTTTTGTTGGCGAAAAATAGTGAACAAAAAATGTCGCCGTCATCAATGACAAAAATGATGACCGCGTATGTCGCCCTGATGCGCCTGAAACAAAATGATTTAAAGGAGAATGATCTTTTTCATACGAGTGATCGCGCCTTTCGTATGGGTGGATCCCGGATGTTTCTTGAGATTGGATCGGATGTTATGCTCAAAGATCTTCTCCTTGGTGTTCTTGTGCTGTCGGGAAATGATGCCAGCGTTGCTATGGCTGAGGGTATTAGCGGATCAGAAGAGGCTTTTGCCACAGAGATGAATCATGTTGGGGGTCAGCTTGGGATGACCCAAACAAATTTTGTGAATGCATCCGGATGGCCTTCCCAAGGGCATTACTCCACAGCAAAAGATATTGCAATTCTTGGTGTGCGAACAATTCAAGATTTTCCTGAGTTTTATAAACAATTGTACTCCATCCCAAGCTTTGAACATAATGGGGTTCTGCAACCCAACAGGCTCCCTCTGCTTGGTGAGGAGCAATATGGCGTTGATGGATTAAAAACAGGATTTACGGATGACGGCGGTTACGGTGTGTGTCTGTCTTGCGAGAAAAAGGGAACACGCATCGTTTTAGTAATTAACGGATTGAAAACAGAAAAAGCCCGCCGGGATGAGGCCCGTTCGTTAATTACATGGGCGATGGCCCAGTTTCGTACAGTAAAAGTAGCAACAAAAGATGTAGGGTTATCGGAGTTTGATGTGTGGCTTGGGAGTAAAAATCGCATTTCCGTGGCGACGAACAAAGATGTTTATTTTACTCTTGCACGTCGGGATGTACAGGGTCTTAAGGCAGAGGTTCGTGTTAATGCCCCGCTTCCTGCGCCTTTAAAAAAAGGAGATGAGGTTGGGCAGTTAATCGTGACTGGCTCGTCGGTTCAGGATGAAATATCGGTTCCTGTTTTTGCGATGGAGGATGTGGGAGCAATTGGCTTTTTTGGAAAGATATCTCACGGTTTACACTACCTGCTTTTTGGGCATAGTGAATAATGTCTACACCACGTAAAGGGGTTTTTATAAGCTTTGAGGGTGGAGAAGCGACAGGAAAAACCACCCAAATTTCCATGCTATCAGAATTTTTGAAGCATAGCGCAATTCCCCATGTGGTTACGCGAGAGCCAGGAGGATGCCTTCAAAGTGAGATGATTCGGAAACTTTTTCTGGATCCAGATCTGCAGGGATGGTCCTTGTGGAGCCAGTATTTTTTGTTGCTGGCGAGTAGGAATGAGCATATTCACTCGGTGATTTTGCCTGCTTTGAATGATGGAAAATGGGTTCTTTGTGATCGATTTCAAGACTCAAGCCGGGTATACCAAGGGATTGTGGGGGGATTGGGGCTTGATGTTGTTGATGAAATTTACGCCAAAACGATTGGAGATGTGTGGCCCAATCTTACCTTTGTTTTGGAGATATCTGAGGAATTAATGCTGCAACGTCTTGATGCCCGTGACAAAGAAAAGGACCGTTTTGATAAGCTTCCCCTTGCATTTCATAAACGCATTCGCGAGGCCTTTCAAGGGCTTTGTCTTGAAGCTGAGGCACGTATGATGCGGGTTGATACAAAAGAATCCTCTCATGAAACACATACGTATCTTGTTGATATTCTCCAGGTGCGCTTTCCTCAACTGAAGGAAGCGCCCGTACCGTTACCTAAAAAGAGAGCAGATGTCTGATTCTACCCCGCCAAATGTGATTGGACATCAGCACATTTGGGCACAGCTTTTGCATTGGTATGAACGCAACACACTCCCGAATGCGGTTGTTTTTCAAGGATTGCAGGGAGTGGGAAAAGGGGCGCTTGCGTGTGATTTTGCTGCTTGCCTTGTCACACAAAATTCTCTAGATAGCAATGCTATTAGGCATGCTCATCACCTTATACGGTTAGGAGCACACCCGGGTGTTCGTGTGTTGCGTCGTGATAACTCTGGTGAAGAAGGTACACATATTAGTATTGCTAAAGTGCGGGAAGTGTTGCATTTTTTTCGTATGTCTCCTGAGCGTGCATCAGATTATAGGGTTCTTATTGTTGATGCGATTGATGATTTAAGTGTTGCAGGAGCAAATACACTGCTGAAAATTGTTGAGGAGCCTCCTGACCATGTGTGCATTATTATTATCAATCATCGCTCTGAACGATTGCTACCAACGTTAAAATCACGGGCCGCTCAGCTGTTTTTCAATCCGTTATCTTCTGAAGAGATGAAAGACTACTGTATGATAAATAATTTTTCTTCCCAGGATACCCTTTTGTCTCTTGTGCAAGGGCAACCCGGATTAATGAAGCACATTCATGCGCATGGACTTACAAGATACTTGGAAGACGTACACATCCTTGTGACAAACGATGGCACCAAAACAACCATCGGCCAGTTCATTAAGTCGTGGTTTTCTGCTGCAAATAAAGCCATGTGGGATCATCAGCTCATGTGGATTGAGCGCACTCTTTTGCAGCAGGGATCTCAGGAGAGGGGAATGACTCCCCGTTTTGCGCGATTGATGCAAACGTATGACAACTTTGTAAAAAATATCACTCACTATCGTACGCTAAATCTCGATTTATCCAGTATATTATGGCAAAGTCTATCAACTCTTTGGATATCAGAACGCTAAGAAAAACCTTTATGTCAAAATATTATGTAACAACACCGATCTATTATGTGAATGCTGACCCTGGTTTGGGCCAGGTCTATACCTCTATTGCGGCAGATGTTTTGGCACGATTTCATCGCCTTGATGGCCATGAAGTATTTTTTCTGACTGGTACGGATGAGCATGGGCAAAAAGTACAAAAGTCTGCGCAAAATAAGGGTATTCACCCGCAAACGTATGTTGATGAGATGGCGCAGCGCTTTGTGCAACTGAATACAGTGTTTAATATTAGCAACGATGCCTTCATTCGAACAACCGACGAACGTCATAAGCAGGCTGCTCAGCACCTATGGAAAAAGCTTCTTGCGAACGATCAGGTTTATATTTCGACCTATTCGGGGTGGTATGCAACACGAGATGAAGCTTTTTACGATGAAACAGAGATCATTGCGGGCAAGGCCCCAACGGGTGCTCCTGTAGAGTGGGTAGAAGAAGAGTGTTATTTCTTCAGGTTATCCCAGTGGCAGGATAAATTACTGGATTTTTATGAACAAAACCCTCATTTTATTGCTCCACAGGCAAAGCGTAATGAAGTGCTTGGTTTTGTCAAAAGAGGGTTAAACGATATATGTGTGTCGCGAACAACATTTGATTGGGGCGTGCAGGTCCCAGATGCCCCGGCACATATTATGTATGTGTGGATCGATGCGCTGACGAACTATATTACGGCTCTAGGATATCCAGACGTTAATACAGATATTTTTGCTTTCTGGAATGCATCACTGCATATTGTGGGAAAAGACATTTTGCGTTTTCATGCTGTGTACTGGCCGGCTTTTTTGATGGCGGCAGATTTGCTCCCTCCCTCACGTCTATTTGTCCATGGTTGGTGGACGCGTGATAAGCAAAAAATGTCAAAGTCTTTGGGAAACACCCTTAATCCTTTTGCGGTTGCGCATGCCTATGGTGTCGACCAAACGCGTTATTTCTTGATGCGTGAAATGCCGTTTGGGAATGATGGCGATTTTTCAGAAGAATCTTTGCGTGCCCGTATTACAACAGAGCTGAGCAATGACCTTGGTAACCTTGCGCAACGTGTTTTGAGCTTTGTGCATAAGCATGTTCATGCTAGGATTCCGCATCCAAAAGAAATACACGCCGTAGATAGCGCCTTGCTTTCGTGCGCCCGTCAAGCATTACCTGATATGCGTGAGGAAATGAAGAATCAACAAATCCATACGATGATACAACGTATTTGGCTCATTATTGCAAATGCAAACCGCTATGTTGATTCTCAAAAACCGTGGGATTTACGTAAGACGGACACAGATCGTTTGGATACCGTACTGTATGTACTTTTGGAAACATTGCGAATGGTCGGGATTTATCTGCAACCGCTTATGCCGGATACAGCGGATAAACTCTTAACGATGCTGGGGATATCGGGAAATAATCGTACATTTTTGGCCATTGAGAGTGCCCATGTGTCTACTGGGGAAACCCTTTCTGCTGATCTTATGCAGCTTTTTCCGCGCCATGAAGAAAGAGGTAATGTTCTTGGATAACGTTGTATTTATTGATAGTCACTGTCACTTGAACTATGGGGAGATAGCTGCGGACTTACCGGGTGTTCTTCAAAGAGCAAAAGACGCAGGTGTGGAAAAAATGTTATGTATTAATACGAAGATTCAGGAATTTGAAGATGTATATAGTATAGCTAATAACTATTCAAATATCTTTGCAACAGCAGGGGTTCATCCGCATGAATCGGGAGATACTGTGCATCACTCCACCCCAGATAATGTGCGCGCATTTTTGGAGGTTGCATCCTTGCGGAACAAGGTTGTGGGGTTGGGTGAAACAGGCCTGGATTATTATTACAACCACAGTCCAAGGGACGTGCAAATTTCTATGTTTGATACGCATATGCAGGTAGCAGTTGCGCATGATTTACCTGTGATTGTGCATACACGTGACTCAGAGGAAGATACACTAGCAGTGTTGCAGAAGTTTGCAGGGCGTGCGCGAGGGGTTATTCATTGCTTTAGTGGCACACAAAATCTTGCCAATGCGGTATTAGATTTGGGTTTTTATATATCAGTTTCAGGCATTGTAACCTTCAAAAAAGCAGAAGATATTCGTTCTGTTTTGCGCACTGTTCCCCTTGATCGGTTGTTGATTGAAACGGACGCGCCGTATTTAGCTCCTGTTCCATTCCGTGGACGTTCGAATGAACCAAGCTATGTGGTTCATACTGCTGAAGAACTTGCTCATATCAAGGGGGTCTCTACCGCAGAAATTGCAAAAAAAACAACGGAAAACTTTCATTCTTTATTTACGCGAGTCCCCCGATGACAGGAACTTCGTATGATCGACTGACAAAACACGCATCAGGATCATTTTCTGAATTTTTTTGGCTGATCATTCCGCTTGTATTATCTAACGTTTCGCGTGGAACAATGTTCCTTGTAGATCGTCTTGTGTTGGTCAATTACTCGATGGAGTCTGTCAATGCCCTGACGGCGGCGGGAACAAACTTTGCTGTCATTACTTTGGGAATTTATGGTGTTGTGGGAATCTCCCAGGTTTTTGCGGCACAGTTGAATGGTGCCCGTAAGTATACCCAAGTTGCCTCTCCCATTTGGCAGATGATATGGCTTTCGCTAATCATTAATATCCTCACAATTCCTTTGGGGGCTTTTTTGCCAGATTACATTCTTGCACCCCTCGTGCGCGAAGAAGGCCGGATTTATTATTCGTGGGGCATGTACTTTGTTTTTCCTATGGGCGTTGTGGTTGCTCTCAATAGTTTTTTTACCGCAATCGGACGCACAGGAATTGTGACATTTGGGGCTATTCTAGCCAACGTCATCAATGCAGGTGCGTGTGTGATACTGGCACTTGGTTGCGGTGGTTTTGTGGAACCAATGGGTATTAAAGGAGCTATTCTCTCAACAATAGTTGCTGAATTTTTTGAAGCACTTGTTTTATTGGCTATCTTTTTTCATCCCAAATTTCGCAAGCGTTATGGCACCACACAGTGTTTTTTTAGACCGAAACTTTTTATAACTTGCATTAAGGTGGGCCTACCGTCGTCTGTTATGCACATGATGGAGTTAAGTGCATGGGGGGCTGTTTCGTATATTATAGCTTCTATGGGATTTGTGCACATGTCAACTTTCAGCGTCTTTCATACACTGTTCGTTTTTGCTGCCCATGTTATTGGTGGCGTAGAGCGTGGCGTATCATCCTTGGTTGCCAATGCTTTAGGTTCGCGAGAGCTTGTTTATGTGAAGAGGGCCTTGTGGAATGGTATTCTGTTTATGGGACTATCCGTTTTTTTTCTTATTGGGCCCGTGGCACTATTTCCCGATTTTGTAATTGATAGACTCGTTTGTGAAAATATGAACCCTATGGACTATGCGCGCATTATAGAAGCTGTAAAGGTGTCCTTAGTTCTGATCGGTCTTTATGCGTTTGCTGATGGATTTGGATGGATTTTCGCCGGAGTATTAACAGCCGCTGGTGATACACGATTTTTGATGATTGCCAATACCATTAACGTGTGGATTTTTGGTGTATTGCCCATATATTTTATGAATAGATATGTGTACGTTGCTCCTGAATATACGTGGGTGACTCAAAGTGGCTTTGTGATTGCAAATATTATCGTCTTTATGTGGCGGTTTCACCAAGGGATATGGCGAACCTCAAATCTTACAAAAAATATGAACTCTTAACTAAGCGTACGGTGAACAAATTTTCTCAGAGTATATTTGCTAAAAATAAAAGATCCAAAATAAATCGCAAGGGAGAGATAAAGAGTAAAGGGCATGTTATTGATCTTTGCATATACAACGAGGGCTGCTGCACCAAACGCAATAAAAAAAATGCCCCATCCTGCCCGTTTCTGGCGAGCAGATGTATACATAAGCCATAAGCTGGTAGCCAACGATACGTACATAATCACCAACAGATATACATCGGCAGTGCTATGATCAATGCCTAAAAAGGTTACTAAAGAGGCATAGACTGGAAAGCACATTGGGCAGGCAGCACAACTGAAAATGCCAGCGAGAATCCCTGGAATAGCAATAAAAATACGCATTATACGATGCTTCATGAGAGAGTCCTTTTTGTTATTGAAAAAATATAACAGTATTAGTACACATGGGGCTTTATTTGCTGGATAAGGTTTTCCACACCTTTTAATGAGGTGCGCAACTGCTCTTCTTCATCTGCAGTTAGTGTTGGTATGATAACGTCTCGAGCGCCATTTCCCGATATTACCACAGAAAGGCCGGCATAAATATCGCGTACACCCAAAATTTCATCTTGATAAACAGCACAAGGTAGGCATTTTCGTTCATCGAATAGGTATGAACGTGCCATTTGCAAAGCCGCAGCGGCGGGTGCATGGTAGGCTGACCCATTTTCTAAAAGGCCGACAATTTCACCTCCTCCCATACGTGTGCGGTTGACAATTTTATCATGTTCGGGCCATGTGATCATTTGCGTGTCGATATAGTGTTGGAGAGGGATCCCGGCAACTGTCGTGTGCGAGGGCAGTGGGAGCATCGCATCTGCGTGACCACCAAGGACGAGCGTCTGAATTTGACAAGGATCACATTTGAGCGCAAGGCTCAGAAAATATCGATAGCGCGCTGTGTCAAGAATACCAGCCATGCCAATGACCATGTGTGCTGGAAGTCCTGATATTTTTGCAAAGGCCCATACCATTGCATCAAGAGGGTTCGTGATGATAATACAAAATGCATCCGGGCAATTTTCCCGTACCATGATAGCACAGCTTTTCATTATTTTTGCGTTGATATCAAGGAGATCGTCACGGCTCATTCCTGCTTTGCGTGGAATGCCAGCTGTCACAATTACTACACTACAGCCGGCTAAATCCTTGGGGTTTGCCGTTCCAATTACCGTACTAGAAATGTTTTGGATGGGCAGAGATTGTGCAATATCAAGAGCTTTTCCCTTGGCTACCCCTTGATTAATATCAAACAAAACAATTGACCCAAGTTTCTCAACACAAGCTAAAAGTGCTGCTGTTCCTCCAATATTTCCTGCTCCGATAAAGCCAATTCTATGACGGTGTGCTATGATATGTCTCCAATCAGTATTAACGTGTCTGAAAAATTCGGTTGAGAAAACGGCGACTTGCTTGAATGCCAGCCTCATCAATATTGTGTCCAAGGTGGGGGCGAAAAAGTGCTTCGTAGCCAACGCGGTGTTCATGGAGATACCCAAGCCCCTCATGGTAATCCTCAGGTAGGACCACATCATCGTCACCCCCGTGAATAAGCAGGAGAGGGGGCTTGTGTAAAGGCGCGATATAATTATTGGGAATCACCCGTCCGCTAAACCCAATAACACCCCCAAATATATGTTTGCTGTAAAGGCCATGGTAAATCCCTAACATACAGCCTTGGGAAAACCCAACGAGAACAATACGATGACTGGGGATTTTCCATGCTTTTGTAACGTCATCTATAAGGCTATTCAGGGAGGCTGTTGTGTGGGCAAGTCCATCCATCAAGGCAGTGTGCGAGCGGTCCTGTAGTGAAAACCACTGATAGCCGAAGGCACTTGATTCATGATGCGTTGGTGCGTTCGGGGCAATGTAGGCAAGTGTTGGGTGGTCATTAATCCAGTGATCTGCAAGAGAAATCATATCATGGCCATTGGAACCGTATCCATGAAGAAAAATAATCGCCCCTGTTGCTTCCCCTGATTCAGGTCCACGGATAAGCTTGTGTGAGAAATCGGCAAGTTTCATAGCGGCCTCATCCTTGTTGACTTAATATACACCACTGTAGACCTAATCCAAGAGCAGGGACAAGAGGGATTCGAATATTTTTTATGTGTGGAAACCGTATGCGGTAATAACTCCAGAGGAAGAGTCCCAAAACTCCTGAGATCATGTAAAAAAACCCCCAAAAATGGGGAGTAAGATGGAGGCTCCCCGCACCGATAAACAAGAGATCACCTGTCCCGATGCTGTGATGGAATACTCTGTTAATGGCGTAGATTCCAAGTGGTATTGCCACGATGATAAGGTAAGAAGAAGAGAAGTTCCCCCAGCCAAATAAAATCCCCAAAATAGCTAGTATAATCCAGGAGATATGGTTAATGGATTGCCAGCGTATATCTGTGTATGCCGCGTAAATACAGGTACTTGCTGTGGCAAGAATATACGTGCTAGTTAAGAAGTCCAAAGGCGAGCCCTAAAAAAATCGCACCATAACCATTGCTGTGAAAGAGGTCATCAAGTGTTAGGTCATTTTTATAAATGACACGAAAAAATTGCCACATCAGAAAAACCACCCACAAGATAAGGCCAGAAATAAAGTTTCGCGATACTTCCGTAAAGAGGGGAATTAATGACAGTAAAAGAGAACTGAGGGTGTAGCTAAGCAAAATCAGGCGTTTGGCTCCTGTATCTCCGAGAAGGGCTGTTGATCCAATGCGCAGTTTTTTATCGTCCTCAGCGTCTTGCATAGCGTAAATTGTATCATAACCTAATGTCCAGGCTCCGGCCGCACAATAGGCCAACCACACGCTAATGGGGATATTAAGAGATCCTGTTGCTCCCACATAGGTGAGAAGAAGTCCCATATTCATGGTGAATGCCAGCACTACCTGTGGGTAAGATGTAAAGCGTTTTGCAAAAGGATAAAGAACAATTAGTCCTGCTGCGATAAGCGCAATCAGATACGTTTGCGGCGGCAAAAAGAGAAGAGTGATGAAAGCTCCAAAAGCAAGAGTTGCACCCACGATTTTTGCTTGTAGGAGGGAGATACTACCCTTAGCAAGCGGACGGTTTTTTGTTCGTTCCACCTGGGCATCAATACGGCAATCAGTGATATCGTTGATTATGCAGCCCAATGTCCGTGTTAAAAGGGCACCGATCGACACAGTCAAAAGAAGAGGCCATTGAGGAAGTGCAATATTTTTGAGGCTTCCTGCTAAAAGCAATCCCCACACACATGGCCACCAAAGAAGAAAAAAACCAATTGGGCGATTCAACCGCATGAGTAAATAAAGGGCTTTGAAATTCACACTGAAATCCGTATTCTGTAGCATCTAATAAAACACAGAATTGTTTGGTCGTCTACGTTATGACTATGAGAAAATACCGCTTGTGGTTTGATGGTCCTTTGTATGAAAAAGGACAGGTAATAGCCCTTGAGGGCAATGAGGTCATTTATCTTTCTTCGGTTTTGCGTGCAAAACCAGGAATGGAAATTGCCCTTTTTAATGAAAAATCGGGCGAGTGGCGTGCTGTTATTAAATCCGTATCACGTGTGTGCGTTTGTTGTGAGTTAATGGAAAGGTATTCCTCGAGGATTTCAGTGTATCATGGTCTTGACGTTGTAATTCCTCTTATTAGACCGCAATTGGTAGAGGATATGGTTGCGATGGCAACGCAATGTGGCGTACAAAAGATTTTTATTGTTCGAATGGATCGGAGTCAGAATTACACGATACGTTTGGACAGACTTTCAAAAATCATCCGTGAGTCTGTGGAGCAATGTGGCCGACTGCGTATTCCTACTGTTGTGACGGAGGCAAATTTAAGGGATGCGGTGCTGGAGTCTCCAAATTCCAAGGTTATTGTTGGTGCTGAAAAAAACCCCGTAGGTATTGGCCGCAATCTCACAAATCATTCTTACCCACTCAATCAAAAGTCTCTTCTGATAGTGGGTCCAGAAGGGGGATTTTCTCAGGAAGAATGGGCTTTTTTTCATGAAACTAACGCAGAGCTGGTTCACGTAAATACTCCTATCATGCGTGCCGAAACAGCCTTACCCGTTCTAATTGGCTATATTTTGGGGAGATCAACGGCGCATTGATCGTCTGTATTTGTAACCAGTCACACCAATGGATGCAGCGTATACAATTCCTGCAATAGATAGCACCCGCCACGGTGCTGTAAAAAGAGCAGCCAGTGTTAGGCCTGAGGCAATAAGGATCAGTGGGAGTTTTTCACGGGGCATGCTGATGTTTTTTGATGTATACGTTGGAATATGAGAAATCATCAAAATACCAGATCCTACAACTGTTATAACGAGAATAACAAGGGGCACATGATCCGGTGTTAATTCAAGGGCGAGGGCGCAAAAATAAGGAAGCAAAGCCATAAGAGCACCCATAGGAGCAGGAACGCCAACAAAATAGTCATCAGCAGTTTGGTTTTTGCGACTGGCGGTGCGTGTCATTATGTTAAAACGCGCTAAACGGAATCCAGAACAAACGGAGAAAAAAAGACAAAAAGACCATCCCAAACTTCCCAAATGATGCAAAGAAAGAAAATAGATAATTAGTGTGGGTGCTGCACCAAAAGACACAAAATCTGAAAGAGAGTCTAGTTCTGCACCAAATTCACTAGAGGCGCCTAAGATTCGTGCAAGCCTACCATCCATTAAGTCGAACACAGCGGCAAGAAGAATCGCCAAAAGGGCCAGTCTCCCTTGTCCGACATAGGCAAAGCGAATGCTTGTTAAGCCACTGCACAAAGCAAGTACTGTGGCCATATTAGGGACATGTCTGATAATATTGTGGTTAAGGTGAAATCGGCCACGGTGAAAGCGTGCACTTTGTGGCATGCGTGCGCTCAACTTTGGGTGCATACCTTGAAATCGTTTGATTCCCTTACGGAAGTTTTTGGAAAATTTTTTAATGCGTGGAAAGTCAAATTTCATGCTAGATAGTTTTGCCGATCAGTGCTGTTTGAGGAGCGTGCATGTTAAATAGAACTGTCTCTCCTGCAATAGCCGTTTGGCCAATACTTACTTGAGGCACGTAATGTGCTGGAAAATAAACGTCAACACGACTTCCAAATCGTATCAGACCAAAATATTGCCCTGAAATAAGGTTTGTTCCTGTTGTTACATCACAGCGAATCCGACGTGCGATAAGGCCGGCGATTTGGACGCATGCGTATGTAAGTTTGCCATGAGATTCAATTACTAAGCCATTGCGTTCATTATGCTCACTTGCTTTATCCAATGAGGCATTTACAAATTTTCCCTTGTTGTAAACAATTTTTTTCAATTTCCCTTCAAGGGGAATACGATTAACGTGAACGTTAAAGATATTAAGAAAAATACTGACACGTACCCACTTTTCCTTTGCATCAAGACCAAGCTCTGCAGGGGGAGAAACGTGTGCAATAGCAGATACTTTTCCATCTGCGGGTGAAAGAACTAACCCTTCATTTTGAGGAACAGACCGTGAGGGATTGCGAAAAAAGTAGGCACACCAAAAGGTTATCACCGTGCAAACAAAACCAACGTAGGGGAAATCCCAGCGAAAGCTAAGAAAACATAGCACGACACCTGGTAGAACAAAACGCCACCCGTCTGCATGCATGGGGGAAAGAAAGGATAAAAACATGAGTGATCGCCAGAAAAAAAAGATAGCTTATGGGTTTGAATCTAGCAAACTATCACGCATTTGCCAAGAAAGAGTACGGCGAATTTTCAGCTAGCGTGCTGTCATCGATACTTTTTGCGTGACAAGCGTACTGGCCTGAGATAAAAAAACCTTGTATTATATGGCTTTTTATGATGTTGCAACCTGTTCGCGGAACCCACGATTTTCTGCCTGACAAAATGCGTCACTACACGCATCTTCTTGATTTAGCACGATCGGTTCTATCTCGCTACGGATATGCGCAGATGAGCACGCCCATCATTGAATTTGCGTCGATCTTTGATCACGTAGGTGAGGTATCCGACATTGTAACCAAGGAAACATACACTTTTCCTGATCGAGGGGGGGATAGGCTAACACTGCGTCCAGAGGGAACGGCTGCGGTGATGCGTGCTGTTGTTTCAAATGGTTTAACGCAATCGCTTCCTTTACGTTATCATTACTCAGGTCCTATGTTTCGTTATGATCGCCCCCAAAAAGGTCGCTATCGCCAGTTCCACCAGTTGGGTGTTGAGCTCATAGGTGTTGCCGGTATGGAAGCTGATGTTGAAGTCATTACAGCTGCCGATAGGTACTTGCGTGCTCTATCGTTGCACGACAAGTGTGCTTTGCATATCAATACCTTGGGAGATGTCCCTTCGCGCGAAGCTTTTACGCAGGCGTTGGTTGGCTACTTTAGTCGCTATAGTGATCGGCTGTCAGAGGATTCAAAAATCCGTCTTATAAAAAATCCGTTGCGCATTCTTGATTCAAAAGCGCCTCAGGATCGGGCTCTTTTTGATGATGCCCCTGCATATGGTGATTACTTGAGTGATGCAGCAAAGAAGCACTTTGATGGTGTTCAAAACATGCTAACAAAGTTGAGCATTCCTTATACAGTGAATCCCTTAATTGTCCGTGGCCTTGATTACTATGTGCACACAACATTCGAATATGTGATCCAAGAAGGCGGAGGGCAAGGAACAATTCTTGGTGGGGGCCGCTATGATGGTTTGTGTCAAACCATGGGAGGGCCCCATATTCCCGGGGTGGGATGGGCTGCTGGCCTCGAACGCCTTATGTTGTTGCATAACTACACTCCTGATAGTCCCTGTGGGCTGGGTCTTGGTATCTTAGGTGAAGAATTTTTAGAGCAAGGTGTCGTTTTAGCCCAATCACTTCGTGATCGGGGAATGCGTATCGAGCTTGTTTCGGGGGGGAATCCAGGAAAGTTGTTGAAGAAAATTGATAAGCTTTCTGTTTCTCATGCAATGATTGTTGGAAGCGACGAATTCGTCTCTGGAATAGCTGAGCTTAAGCATATGCGCTCTGGTTACCGGGTACGCCTTGCGATGGATGATCTTTCACAAAATAGGCTCGAGGAAACTGTATTATGAGTAGTAATGCTGATAAATTTCGGACCGTGCTTGCACGCCACGCCTTTTTGGCACAAACGTTAGCAAAAGGATGCGATGACCCTAAAGAGTTTGCTCTTCTTTCCAAGGAATATTCTGACCTAACGGCTGCGGCGGATTCTATCAAGGATTACCTGAAAGTTTCTGCTGACATTGCGGATATGGAATATATTTTGATGGATAAGGCACAAGACAAAGAAATGCGTGATCTTGCAGATCAGGAAATTCATCAGCTGCGCAAAAATATGACAAAACTTGATGAAAGCATCCGTATTATGCTTTTGCCAAAAGACGAAGCCGATGAAAAAAGTGCTATTATTGAAGTGCGGGCAGGAGCGGGAGGGGAGGAAGCTGCCCTATTTGCCGGGAACTTATTGAATATGTACCAACGCTACGCTGAGGTAAAAGGATGGAAAACCGAGGTTATTAGCATCAGTGATGCTGAAATGGGGGGGGTTCGCGAGGCTATATTGAATGTGAAGGGTAAAAATGTGTTTGCGCTTTTAAAATTTGAGTCTGGCACCCATCGTGTGCAGCGTGTTCCTGCCACAGAAACCCAAGGGCGTATTCATACCTCTGCCGCAACGGTTGCCGTTCTTCCTGAGGTTGAGGATATTGATGTCTCGATTAGTGATAAGGATATTCGCGTAGATACGTATCGTGCTTCGGGTGCTGGGGGACAGCACGTGAACAAAACGGAAAGCGCCATTCGTATTACGCATTTACCAACAAACATTGTTGTGACACAGCAAGATGAGAAATCACAACATAAAAACCGTGATCGCGCCATGAAAATTTTGCGTGCCCGTCTTTATGAATATGAGCGTAACAAGCGTGACTCGGCACGCGCTGCCGAGCGCCGCAGTCAAGTGGGAACGGGCGATCGCTCAGAACGTATTCGTACGTATAACTTTCCCCAAGGGCGCGTCACTGATCACCGAATTAATTTGACGCTGTATAAACTAGACGTTGTGTTGATGGGCTTGGCTTTGGATGAACTTATTGATGCACTCATTATTGATCATCAGGCAAACTTGCTGGCAGATCTTGATATGGGAACAGGCACAGAGTCTCAGGTTTAAAGCAGGTGGTTACTCCCGCTGATATCTTACGCAATGCGCCACCCTCGTTGAATCGCAGGCACGTGCGCCTTATAATAGGTGAGGTGCTGAAGGTATTGCCTGACCACATCCATCAGCAGAACATGCACATGACTTTGAGTGTCCCACAAATGACCGAAATTGACAACAAACTGGGGCGGTTGGCCTTGGGTGAGCCGATCACGCGCATTCTGGGGAGGCGCGAGTTTTGGAAGCATACATTTATTCTTGGAGAAGAAACGCTAGATCCACGCCCAGAAAGCGAACACCTTGTGGAGGAAGTCTTGGATTTTTACAGCACAAGCCCCGTTCCTAAGCCCCGTATTTTGGACATGGGAACGGGTTCTGGTTGTCTGCTTTTGTCTTTATTGGATGAAATTCCGGAGGCAACAGGAGTTGGTGTTGATATTAGCTACGGTGCTCTTCTTGTGGCGCGTGAGAATGCTCGCCGTCTTAATCTTGCTAAGCGCTGTATGTTTGTTCAAGGAAATTGGGGAAAGGAGCTGTGTGGTGGATTTGATATTATTGTCAGTAACCCTCCTTATATATCCGACTCTGATTTTATGGGGCTTGATGATAATGTGTGTAACTATGATCCTTATAGAGCTCTGGTTTCCGGTGAAGATGGACTGGAGTGCTACCGTATGATTCACAATAGTTTGCCTTTTTTGGCAAAAAAGAAATCGTTTGTGGCAATGGAAATAGGTTGCGCGCAAAAAAAAGCGGTACAAAAACTTTTTTTTAATATGTTATGCGGCGTTGCATGCGTGAGGGATCTTGCTGGCAAAGACCGTATTATAAAAGGATTTTATGATCAATCTATATAAGAAGAATGCAGAAAAAACACTCTTTGATACCTCTGGCATGCAAAAATATCATTTGCACAATTATTATCTTCTTAATATAAAAAATAGAGGCAAAGAAAGTCCCTATAAGTTAAGGGACTATAACAATTTATGAGGTATGTGTCCTCACAGTTATTGGGGAATAACCGTGAGTAATAAAAAAGGCCAGTTTGCACTGGCCAGTTTATTTTAGGGAGGTATGTAGTCAGCACTTTCACGCTGACTCCATACATATAGGTTTGTTGCCGTATTTTTGCAAGAGACCTTTTTGCATGGTTGCTATGTGCCTATTTTTACGCACATGCCTGTACCCGCCAAGCGGTGATTGTGGGCAATAAAAAAGGCCAGCTTGCACTGGCCTTCTTATTTTAGGGAGGTATGTAGTCAACGCTTTCACGCTGACTCTATACATATAGGTACGACGTAACGACATTACAAGAGATGTTTTTGCATATTTATTATCTATGTTTGTTGCACTTACTTTTTCAACGCCCTGAATAATATTTTTGCCAATTTGGTATTTTGGACTTTATCGGTGAAAAACGTAATCCAATCTATCCAAAGTTTTTTTTATGTGCTAATCACTTTTACACTAGAATTTCCTCCTCAGTTTCCGTGGTTCATATCTCTACGCACGAAAAAATGCCGAATCCTTGGCCTGAAATTGCTTTTTTGTTACAAAAAAAGTTTGGCAAAGTCACTTTTGATAGTTGGCTGTCGGATATTTTTTTTGTTGAGTTTGTGGCTGGAAGGCTTGTTCTTGCTGCCCCCACACGTTTTGTACGGGATTGGTTTGTGACAAATTGTGAACGTGATGCGCTTGCCTGTGCCAAAGAGGTTGATTCCCGCATTCTTTTGCTTGACGTAATCGTACGCTCTGCTCAATCCCAACTATCTGCATCACCACCTGATGCAGATAGCAAAACCAATACTGCACGTGCCAAAGATAGTCCTTCAGCAGGCGAGGATGAGTGGAAAAGTGTTGAAAATATTTTCACAACATCAGCACTGGATGCCCGTTTTACATTTGAGAACTTTGTAGTGGGAAAACCGAATGAACTTGCCTATGCTGCTGCACGGCGTGTGGCTGAAGCTGAAACAGTTCCCTTTAATCCTTTGTTTTTATATGGAGGGGTTGGCCTTGGTAAGACACATTTAATGCATGCGATTGCGTGGCAACTGCGTTCATCACACCCCGATCGCAAGGTTATTTATATGTCTGCTGAAAAATTTATGTATCAATTTATTCGTGCGTTACGGTTTAAAGATACTGTCGCCTTCAAAGAACAATTTCGGTCTGTGGATATTCTTATGATTGATGATGTCCAATTTATCAGTGGTAAGGACTCTACTCAGGAAGAGTTTTTTCATACCTTCAATGCGTTGGTCGATCAAAACAGACAAGTGGTTATTTCTGCCGATAAATCACCCTCAGACCTGGAGGGGATGGAAGAACGTCTGAAGTCTCGCCTGGGATGGGGGCTGGTTGCTGATGTGCACCCAACGACATATGAGCTGCGCCTTGGGATTCTCCAGGCAAAGGCCGAGAAATTGACTGTAACTGTTCCAGATAGTGTTATTGAGTTTCTAGCGCATAAAATTTCCTCAAACGTACGGGAGCTCGAAGGTGCTTTGACCCGTATAGTGGCACACGCAACGTTGGTTGGCCGTGCCTTGAATATGGATATGGCGCAAGATGTTCTAAGAGACTTATTGCGAGCCAATGAACGTTTGGTAACTGCAGAGGAAGTCCAAAAAAAGGTTGCTGAGCACTTTAATGTACGGGTCTCTGATATGCACTCTTCGCGTCGATTGCGTACGGTTGTGCGTCCACGCCAAGTAGCTATGTATTTGACAAAAAACCTTACTCCTCTTTCGCTCCCTGAGATTGGTCGAAAGTTTGGAGGGCGTGATCATACAACAGTTTTACATGCTGTCAAAAAGGTCGAGGAGTTGATAAGTAAAGATCCCAGCCTTAAAGAAGACATTGACCTATTAAAACGCTTGTTGAGTAGCTAAGCGCTGATTTTTGTGCTAGATTGACCTCAATAGGTGTGATTGGGTTGGATTAGGTCTCCATGAAGTTTGAAATACGTCGCGAAAATTTCCTTAAAGCGCTTACACACGGCCAAAATGTGGTTGAAAAACGAACGACTGTTCCAATTTTAGCCAATACTTTGTTGCACGCTGAAAATGGCAAGCTCATCATAACGTTTACCGACCTTGAGTTGTCATTAATTGAGGCAATTGATGCATCGGTTACACAAGTCGGGGCGACCACTGTCCCCGCGCATCGTTTATTTGAAATTGTACGCAAATTAATACCCGGTTCAGACATTGCGTGTGAGCTCATTCCAGATACACAACAGTTGAAGCTTGTTTCGGGGGCATGTGAGTTTAATATTTCATGTTTACCGGCTGATGATTTCCCCACAGTTCAGCGCACTTCTTTGCATCATAATTTCTCAATGCCTGCCAAAGATCTTTTTACCGTATTGGATCAGGTGCGTTTTGCTATGTCTAATGAAGAAGCGCGTTACTACCTGAATGGGGTTTTGTTACACCCAAAAGGTGCGCAAGAAATGCGCGCTGTTGCGACAGATGGCCACCGCCTTGCCCGCGCAAGCTTTTATGTGAGTACGAATGTTGAAAAATTGCCACCTGTTATTATTTCGCGCAAGTGTGTGAATGAGCTGGCTAAACTTATTGGTGAAAGCGAAGGCGCGATTGATCTTAGTATATCTGATACCCAAATTGCTTTTACCCTAGGAAATGCCTATCTGACCTCTCGCTTAATTGATGGCACATTCCCAGACTATGAGGCGGTTATTCCTAAGGTTAATGATAAGCTTTTAGAACTTGATGCAAAGCAGCTATCAGAGTCCGTTGATCGTGTGGCAACCATGGCTTCTGATAAGGAATACGGTGTGCGCATGAACTTAAGTGAGGGAGCGTTGCTTCTTTCGGCTGTGAGCTCAGAGTCAGGCCGCGCCCACGAGAAAATTTCTGTTCTGTATTCGGGGGAAGGACTTGAAATTGGTTTTAATGCACGATATCTGCTTGATATTTTTCACAAATCTTCCAGTGGTCGTGTCGAGATTGCCCTTTCAGATGCGTCTTCGCCTGTGTTAATACGTGATCCTGGGAATTCGGCTGCAATTTTTGTTGTTATGCCAATGCGGGTATAATGGAAAAGATGGCGATGCTCCAAGAAAATGTGGCGCATGTTCTTCCTGAGGGTCAATATCCGTTATCAGATCACTCTTCATCTCAATATCTCTCTCAGGCAATTACGGAGTTGAAACTGTTAAACTTTCGTTCCTACGATACGCTGTCAATTCGTATACCGGGCGCAAGTGCTGTGTTGGTGGGACCAAATGGTAGCGGCAAAACAAATATTTTAGAAGCGATTTCCTGGTTATCCCCCGGGCGAGGTTTACGACGATCAACGCTCATGGATCCCTATGCTCAAAATAAAAGCACTTCAGGATCTCTTGAAGGGTGGGGGGTGCATGCCACAGTTTTGAGCAAGGGGATAGTCACAAAGTTGGGATCTGGAATTTCTCATCGTCAAAGTGCTTGTGGCACAGGCGTTTTCCGTCGAATGGCAAGCGTTGATGGTTCCTATGTGCGCTCTATTTCTCAGCTTAACGAATATCTTACGGTGCAGTGGGTTACGCCACATATGGATCGTATCTTGGGAGAAGGACTGACTGATCGCCGCCAATTTCTGGATCGCATGATTTATGTTTTTGATACACATCATGCCACGCGCCTTGCTCAGTATGACGCTGCGCTTCGGGAGAGAATGAAGCTTTTGCGATTGGGGCGTACCGACGATCTTTGGCTTACGAGCCTTGAGGAAAAAATTGCCACACTTTCCTTATCATTGGGTGTTGCGCGCATAGAGTTTGTCGCACGTATTCATGAGATGAATTGCTGGCAAATGTCCTCTTTTCCCCGGGCAATCTTGTTTGTTGAGGGTGAGATTGAAGATATGCTTGATGCTGGTCACTCTGCGACGTTTATTGAGGAACATTTGCGTGGCTTGCTGCGGCGTGCGCGTGATCTTGATGCACGCACGGGAGTGAGCCATCATGGAGCCCATCGCAGTAACTTACGTGTCATTCATGCAGAAAAAAACATACCTGCCACTCAATGCTCTACCGGAGAACAAAAAGCAATGCTACTATCCATTGTCATTGCGAATACGCGCGTTTTGCTGGCTCAGAATAAACCGGTGCCTGTTCTTCTTTTTGATGAAGTCATTGCACACCTTGATGCAACTCGCAGAGCGGAGCTTTTTGCTGAAATTGATCGGTTGGGCGTTCAGGTGTGGATGACAGGAACAGACATATCTGTTTTCGAACATGCAAAGTGTATTGCTCATTTTATAACAACAGGCGCAACAAACTAGATATAAAGGCACAGAAATGTCAGACACTGAAAACAATATCACTAATAAACCAGACAATGCAGAATATGGAGCACACTCCATCAAAGTTCTGAAGGGACTTGATGCGGTTCGTAAGCGTCCAGGCATGTACATTGGTGATACAGATGATGGGTCGGGGCTTCACCATATGGTCTATGAGGTTTTGGATAATGCTGTTGATGAAGCCCTTGCAGGCCATTGTTCAAAAATCTTGGTTGTTTTACATGCAGATGAGTCTGTCAGTATCAGCGATGATGGTCGTGGAATTCCTGTGGAAATTCATCACGAAGAAGGGATATCTGCCGCAGAAGTCATTATGACACAGCTGCACGCAGGGGGTAAGTTTGATCAGAATTCCTATAAAGTTTCAGGCGGGTTGCACGGTGTCGGTGTGTCGGTGGTGAATGCGTTGTCCGAATCGTTGAAGCTAACCGTTTGGCGCAATGGCAAAGAGCATTTTATGGAGTTTCGTCACGGAGAAAGTCTCGCCCCTCTTCGTGTGATAGGTGATGCTGAGGGAAAAACAGGTACCCGCATTCATTTCTTGCCATCGAAGGAGACCTTTACACAAACTATTTTTGATCGTGCAACGCTCGAACGACGCTTTCGAGAGTTAGCCTTTTTGAACTCTGGTGTTCACTTAAATTTTCGCGATGAGCGAGAACAAGAACCGTACGATTTGACGTTACACTACGAAGGAGGAATTTCAGAGTATGTTCGTTATCTTGATCGTAAAAAAAATGTTATTCATAACGAAGTGATATCCATTTCAGGTGAAAAAGATGGCATTGTTGTTGAAACAGCCATGGAGTGGAACGATTCCTATCATGAAGTTATGCATTGTTTTACCAATAATATTCCCCAGCGGGATGGTGGAACGCATTTGATTGGCTTGCGCGCTGCTTTGACACGTATGCTTAATAACTATGCCACAAAAACAGGATTAATGAAGCGAGAGAAAGTAAGCTTGACTGGTGAGGATATGCGAGAAGGCCTGACCTGCGTGCTTTCTGTAAAAGTACCCGATCCTAAATTTTCTTCACAAACAAAAGACAAACTTGTTTCTTCTGAGGTCCGCCCTGTGGTTGAAACATATGTGGCAGAGCGTCTCGAGCAGTGGCTTGAAGAAAATCCCGGCGAAGCAAAAAAAGTTATTATGAAAATTGTCGAGGCTGCAACAGCCCGTGAGGCAGCCCGTAAGGCACGTGACCTTACCCGCCGCAAGACAGCGCTTGATATTTCATCGCTTCCAGGAAAATTGGCAGACTGTCAGGAAAAGAACCCTGCATTTAGTGAACTCCTTCTTGTGGAGGGTGTCAGTGCGGGCGGATCTGCCAAATCAGCCCGTAGTCGCAAGTCTCAGGCTGTATTGCCGCTGCGTGGAAAAATTCTTAACGTTGAGCGTGCGCGATTTGATCGAATGTTAGGTTCCCAAGAAATTGGGACCCTAATTATGGCATTGGGAACAAGTATTGGCCCTGAGGGTTTCAATATTGAAAAGCTTCGCTATCACCGTATTATTATTATGACGGATGCGGACGTAGACGGAAGTCACATTCGGACGTTGCTGCTGACATTTTTCTTTCGTCAAATGCGTGAAATTATCGAGCGAGGGTATTTGTATGTTGCGCAACCACCTTTGTTTGGCGCTATTCGTGGAAGCTCTGTTATGTATTTGAAAGATCAAGATGCTCTTGATACATATCTGGTGACATCCGGTACAAATGACGCCACTTTGAATTTAGCTGAAGGCACACAAATTGCTGGCCCTGATCTTGAAAATCTTGGGCATATTTGTGCAAAAATTCGCAACATTCTTGATCCCTTTATTCGCAAAGTCGGGTCACAATTTATTGCCGATCAGGTGGCTCTTGCGGGAACATACAGTGATGGAAGATTTCACGACGAGGCAACAATGAGGGCACTGGAAGATAGACTTCACAGATTTTCTTCAAGCGTTGAGAAGCCAAAGTGGACAGTTGCTAAAGATGGTGCAGCACTTAAATTGCGTCGGATCGTGCGTGGTGTCCCGGAGCAGTTTTTGTTGGATCCTCATATTCTGCGGGCAGCTGATGCGACTCAACTGAAAACTCTTTTAGGTACCTATGGTGAGTTATTTACAGCCATTAGTCATTTCCACGTGAAAGATAAATTTCAAGAAGTTACAGGTCCTTGTTCTTTAAATGAGATTATCACTCAGCAAGGTCAAAAAGGTGTCTATATCCAACGGTACAAAGGGTTGGGCGAAATGGATGCTGAACAACTTTGGAGCACAACACTTGATCCAGATGCGCGTACATTGCTCCAAGTAAAAATTAATCACTTTGATGAAGCTGAGGAAGTCTTCTCAACACTTATGGGTGATGTTGTTGAACCTCGTCGTGAGTTTATTCAAGAAAATGCTCTGAAAGCTAATCTTGATGCGTAAATACTGTAACTCACTTATATGTATCGCTGCTGTTTTATTTTCTGCAAGCTTCGGGTATTGGGGACGCTCTTATATTCCTTGGGAAGTTAAAGATGCCATACTAAGAAGTCCATTTTATGAGTTTTATACCACGCATTTTCGAGATATAAAAAATATTGATGACGATCATGTCCTTTCGTACCTTGATAATGGGATGAAAATAGTTGTAAACAAGCATGATCGATGTGTGTGTTACGCAATTAGGGCTCTTGGTTATTGGGACAAGACCGAAACAAATGTTATTAAAGCCCTTGTAAAGCAAGGGGACACAGTTGTTGAGGTGGGAGCTAACTTTGGTGTTCATACGCTGCGTTTTTCTGAGTTAGTTGGTAGTTCTGGCAAGGTGTACTCCTTTGAGGCAAATCCGAGGGTTGCGAAATATTTACGTCAATCATTGGATATTAATAACATTCAAAACGTTGATCTGCGCAATGCTGGTATTGGCGATCGAGATTATGATGCACAAATGATTTATGAGAGCTCGAATATTGGAGCTGGCTATATTTTGTCTTCAGAAGAGGCATTTAAAACATGTAAAGTTAAGGAATGCCAACCAGTACGTATGACTACACTGGATAAAGAACTGGTTGATCTAACGGTTGATTTTTTGAAAATTGATATTGAGGGTTATGAGCCCTACCTTTTTAAGGGCGCTCAGAAAATTATCGCATCCAATAAAAACCTTACTATTCTTATGGAGTGGGATCTTGGACACATGAAACGCGGTGGTGGAGATGTCAATGTTCTTGTTTCATACCTGAAAAATCAAGATTTTAAAGCATGGATTCTTGTTCGTGGTATTGGCATGAAGAAGATAAATCTTGAGGACCTTCGACATGTCCCCGCCTGTGATGTGGTGTTGTCACGCAAAGATCTAAGAGATTTTTCACTATAATAGTGATAATGTGCCATCGTCATGAGTAAGAAAGTGAATAACCCTCTGTTTGTTAAGCGTCGAATAATTCTGTTGATTTGTTTTTGTGTCGCGTTTGTTTTTGTGTTGCGCTCTGTGATAATACAATCTTCCCAAAAACGTTGCGTCTGGGGGACATCAGCAGAGGAACTTGCATCGAATAAGCGTTATATACAGGTAGCAATGGATGGAGATCTACACCTTGTTGTTGATCGGAATGATCAGAATCTTTGCCGTGAAGTGAACCTGGCACACTCCCTGCTTCGTGCGGTGCAACAAACAACAGGCCGCTTGATGAAAAAAGGGGACCATGTTGTTGAAGTCGGTGCCGGATATGGCGTGCATACACTGCGATTTTCGCGCATAGTTGGTGACAAGGGGCATGTTATCGCCTTTGAAGTAAATGCCAAAACTGTAAAACATTTGCAGAATTCCTTGGTGCGTAATAATATTTACAATGTGACGGTGAATGCGCAAAGACTTTCTGATTCTTTGGTTAAGCCCATGCAGGATTGTGATGGTCATGCCTCCCAATGCACCGACAAGCAAATCAACGATGTGCGTGAACCCGTGCCTATAAAGCAAAAAAGAGCAAAAAATTTTTGTTCTTCAGAGTGGACACAGACGTTAGATGGTTTTCTCTCTCAGGCGCAGGTTGATTTCTTATGGATTGATGTCGTAGACTATGTTCCTTTGATCGTAAAGGGTGCTGCGCAAACTTTGGCGAATAATCCTAATATTACGATTTTTCTGCATTGGAGACCCAAAAACACACCCCGCCACCAACAAAAGATCGACGAGCTTCTTGCCTTTTTCGAATATGAGAAGTTCAATGTTTGGAGGGTTGATCCTACGCATGGCCTTCAGAGATCTACACTTGAAACCTTATTTGATACTGACGCAGCTTACATCGTATTATCCCGAAAGGAGAAACTATAAGGGTATTTCCCTCCTGTGCAATCACAATAAAAGTTTAACAGGTTTCGTACAAAGCCCGTGCTGTATCACACATACGATTAGCAAAACCCCACTCATTATCATACCATGAGAGTACACGAATAAAGTTATCTCCAACCACGTGCGTTTGCTCAAGATCAACAATTGAACTTAGGGGATTATGATTGAAGTCGCAAGATACGAGTGGTTCTGTGCATACACCAAGTACCTCCTTGAGGTAACCAGTTGAGGCTGAACGCATAAGTGTATTAATTTCATCCACTGATGTGGAGCGATTCATTACAGCGGTTAAGTCAACCATTGAAACATTAGCCGTTGGCACACGCACAGCTGTCCCATCAATTTTTCCTTTAAGATGAGGCAAAACAAGACCAACGGCTCGTGCAGCACCCGTTGAGGCAGGAATAATGGCAGTGGCCGCAGCTCGTGCGCGGCGTAAGTCTTGATGTAGTGTATCAACCAAGCGTTGATCACCTGTGTAGGCGTGGACAGTGGTCATAAACCCTTTTTGAATACCAATATTTTCATCAAGAACATGCGCAATCGGGGCAAGGCAGTTTGTTGTACAGGATGCATTCGAGATGACAACATGACTGCGATTAAGGCCTTTGTGGTTTATACCATATACAACCGTATAGTCTGCGTCAGTACAAGGCGCAGATACTAAAACACGTGCGGCACCAGCATCAATATGAGCAACAGCCTTATCGCGTGTAGTAAATCGTCCTGAACACTCAAAGACAATATCAATCTTCAAATCACCCCAGGGTAGTTTTTCTGGGTTTGGTTCTGCGTATACCCGAACAAGACCACTTCCTGCATCAAATCCCAAGTCTGTGATCGTAATTTCACGATTAAGGGGCCCATGAACCGAGTCATACTTCAGCATGTGGGTGTTACTATACGTAGTGCCAAGATCATTTATGGCTATTATATCGATATCTTTGCGACCTTGCTCGAGGATAGCCCGCATCACTAAGCGACCAATGCGACCAAACCCATTGATCGCCACACGTATTGTACTCATGCCTATCCCTCTTTAGTTTGCGGTTATTACGGCTCCATCATCGCGGGATGATTTCTGATTTTTTCAGTGATTGTAGGGACTGTCAATCCTACCTGTGCATAAATGTCTGCAAGTGGTGCTGATGCACCAAAAGAGGGAACCCCACACACAATACCATCTCTGCCGATTATATCATACCAGTCTGTCGCACGTGCGGCCTCAATAACAACGCACAGACTGTCTTGCGGAATAATCTGTGTTCGCTTTGCTGGTGTGAGGGCTTCTAAATCTGCTTTATTGGGAACAGAAATAACAGTGGAACCAATACAGTCAGTGCGTAGTTTCTCTTGAACAGCCAAGGCAAGAGATACCTCTGATCCTGTGGCTAAGAGCGTAACACACGGTGGGAGATCTTGGCTATGAAAGACAGACATGCTTTCATAGAGCTGTGCACATGTGCGATCCAACTGAGGGAGAGGCTGACGACTGAGAATAAGGGCGGTTGGTCCCTTATAAGCAAGCGCTGAAACCCACGCATTTTTTGTTTCATGTAAATCTGCTGGGCGAAAAACTTGCAGATTGGGGATTGCACGAAGAGATGCCAGATGCTCGACTGGCTGATGTGTGGGGCCATCTTCACCCAACCCAATTGAATCATGGGTAAAAACGTATATTACACGTATCTTCATGAGGGCACTAAGACGCAGGGCAGGACGCAGGTAGTCAGAAAAAACCAAAAAAGTCCCACCATAAGGCACAAAGTCTGATGATAGAGAAAGCCCATTCATGATTGCAGCCATAGCATGTTCGCGAATACCAAAATTAATATAGGTACCATTAAGGGTTGTGGACGTAATATCCAACATACTCCCTGTTTTTGTGTTGTTTGAGGCAGTTAAATCCGCGGAGCCTCCAATCAGGTGTGGAAGATGGGGAGCCAGTTTCTCAAGAACATCTTGTGAGGTTTGGCGTGTTGCGCGTGGTAATGTTGTGTCAAGATCACGAAGGCATGCATTGAGACAATCGATTGTGAGCGATTCTTGAACCCGAACACGATAGTTCTGAAGGGTTACCTCATGAGAATCACACCATTTTTTATGCATATCCGCGTAGCGTAATCCGGCCTCTTCCCAAAGAGTTCTTATAGCAGGATGGATATGAAAAGGTTTCTTTGAAACACCTAACCTTTTGCGCAGTTCAGTCAGTTCATCCTTACCAAGAGGAGAGCCATGAATTTTATGCGAACCTTCTTTGGTAGGAGAGCACTTTCCAATAGATGTTCGCGCAGCTATGAGCGTTGGACGCGTATGCGTGCGTGCTCGGGTAAGTGCCTCATCAATGGCCTGAAGATCATGCCCATCAATTGATAAGACGTCCCATCCGTAGGCCTTGTAACGGGCGCAGGTGTTTTCGGAGGTTGAAAGAGCGGTGCTACCATCGATTGTAATATGGTTATCATCAAAAATAACAACGAGGTTATTAAGAATCAAATGTCCCGCTAAGGAAGCTGCTTCGTGGTTTATTCCTTCCATTAAACAGCCGTCACCAGCAAACACGTACGTGTGGTAATTAATCGTGTCATTTCCTAAGCGCGCTGCAAGAATTTTGGCAGATAATGCCACACCCACCGCATTAGCAAAACCCTGCCCGAGAGGCCCCGTTGTGGTTTCTATACCTGCTTGTGGATGATACTCTGGATGCCCTGCGGTGAGACTCCCCAGTTGACGGAAGCGTTGGATCTCTTCCATGGAGATTTCTTTGTATCCAAGCAGATGAAGAGTGCTGTAGAGCAGAGCACTTCCGTGTCCATTGGAAACAATAAGACGATCGCGATTGGGCCACAGGGGGTCTTGGGGATAAAACTGCAGATGTTTTGTCATCAAAACGGTCATGATATCAGCCATTCCTAGTGGCATACCTGGGTGACCAGAATTGGCTTGCTCCACCATGTCAGCGCTGAGTTGGCGTAAGGCATTTGCCATGGCGGGGTGCGCTTTGTGGGGATAGTCATAGGTGTGTGACTGTGTCATTCGGGATACCTCTTAAATGCGTCTAGTACACCCTGCAAAATAAAAGCAGCTGCTGCTTGATCAACACACTTTGCACGTTTCGATCGGGAGAGATCAGCCACAATCATAGTGCGTTCTACGGCAATGGAAGATAGACGTTCATCATGAAGAATAACAGGAATATCTCGCAGTTCCAGAATATTCTTTACGAATTGGCGTGTGGACTGACAACGAGAGCCCTCTGTGCCATCCATATTCAAGGGAAGACCAATGACCCATCCTGACACGTTCATTTGATCGTGAATGGCAAAAAGTGCTTCTAGATCAACCCGTAACCGCGTACGGTGCAAGACAGTATGGGGGGTAGCCATACTGCGGAGTGTATCACTCAACGCAACTCCAATTCGCTTGGTGCCGTAGTCTATACCCATAAGGCGTTGGTTGGGGCGACAAATATTTTTGAGGTGGGAAATATCACTGAGCATGGGCTTGAAGAGATCCTGAGAAAGATTCCGCTTTGGAAAGCGTTTCACTAAGTGTACTTTTTCTTGCTGTTGGTTCAACAACCCCAAGGGCAGGTTGATAGAGCTTATCCCATGTAATAGAAGGTGGACGGAACTCGATCCCTTTTCGCACCCACGGATAGTGTCCATGGATAAAAGCCTCAGCATCATCACGGGCATTCTTTGAGGATATTCCGCATTCTGTTTGTGAAAAATAGAAACGAATATCGCCAAGGTAAATTAGGTCTCCAGGATTCACTTCGAATTCTGCCCATGTTGCTTGGTTTTTTTTGATATTCCAGCCGTCATCATTAGATGTTTGAAACCTTGTTCCTGCAACGGTAGAGGAAAACCAATCCAGAAGATAGCGTCCTGGGGGTATCTGGAAAACATCATAGTTGGCTTCTTTAGGAAAGTTTAATGTCTCGCCAATTTGAGATAATCCAGGGATATATTTTTGGAACCCTCCTCGAGCCAAAGGATCAAACGTAAAAGCTATTTTACTTGTTGTTTGGTATTCGGGATCAAATTTTGCCCACACTGTTTTTACGTGAGAGGCTCGTTTGTGATAGATGGTATATGTGCGTAGGACAATAATCGCGTGTGTATCGGGGGCGTAGTTTTCCTGAGTGACGCGTGGAACAGGGTATGCATGCGAGGCACATCCTGTAAGGATGAGCGCCCATACAATGTTCATGGCCACACAAAACCATGAAAAAGGTGATCTGAAGAATTGCCTCATACACATAAACTGTCATATATGTATACCAGTATACGCATGTTTGTCACCGTTGGCAAAGTCGTGTACATTCTGCTGTGGAGTAAAATTATAATGATACACTTTATTAGGGAAAGCTACCAATTGAGCAAAGCCATATTCTGGCTTAAAGCCCGCACATACATGATTACCTTTTTTGTAATGTGTGGAGTATTGCTGACTCTTCACTTTACTGCATACCAGGGAGGAGATGTGCTTCAGCAAAAGACGTACATGGGTATGATCCTCACACAGCGCACGATGAACCCTTTGTTTTCTTGGCTTACGTCAAGTTTACCGGGGATTGAAGGTGTGTTTTTGTATCGTGCGCTGGTGTTGCGCAATCCTTGGAAGCGCCATCAAGTTATCCGTAGCTTTTTGTATTCACTGTTTTTTTCACTGGTTCTTGCCAGTGGTCTAAGTTTCCTTTCTCTAATGATTTTGCATTTGACGAGGCCATTTGTTGCTTTTGTACCTTTTATTGCTCACGCAGCTGTAATTTTTATAACGCTATGGATGTGGTTATATTTCTTTGTCGCGTATGTACTGATTGCTTCAAACTATGGATTGCGTCTTCGTGAAAGCTTTCGTGTGATCAACGCACTTCACCTTCATATGCTGGCATATGTGATTCTTGTGTCCTTGGGGTCTGGGTTGGTCAGTTTTATTTTGATTGATGGTGTACACCAGTTGTTGAGAGAATTTTTTGATATCCTTGGCACACCTGTGTTTGCGGGAGCCTTTTTTTTCATAGAATATATCGTGCGTGTGTCATTGACTTGTGTATTCATGGTGGGGGGGTATCGGTGTTTACTCAATTATGCAGAAACAAAGAAACTATGATAGCATGTATTTCCTGTTAGCAACTTTTCTGTTGAGAGTATAAGGAAAAAATAAGCGAGGCTATTAATGAAGCAGATTCTTACACATGCTAAAATTCGGGAAAATTTAGCGGCTGCCTATCGCATTTGTGCGATGCTTGGTTTAGATGATCATACGTACACGCATCTTTCCGCTCGTCTTCCAGGAGAAGACAGCTATTTTATTTTTCCCTTTGGGCAATTGTACGAAGAGGTGACGGCGGGTTCCCTCATGCGCGTGGGGATAAATGGGGATATTCACGAAGGAGAGGAGTGTACCTACAACCAAACGGGGTATGCGGCTCATGGGGCTGTTTATCGAGCCCGTCCAGAAGTCAATGCAATTTTTCACACCCACACTCTTGCAGGTATAGCGGTTGGATGTCACCCGGATGGGCTGCTCCCGATTTCACAATGGGCGCTGCACTTTTATAATAAAATTGCCTATCTTCCGTATGGTTCTTTAATTGTTGATACATATGAACAGGGGGATGCGGTAGCGGATATGTTGGCGGATAAAAATGTCATGCTTATGCGTAATCATGGCGTTTTAACTCTTGGTCAAACCATTCATGAAGCGTTGTTTTATACATATCACCTTGAGCTAGCCTGTAAAACGCAGGTCGCGACACTCTCTAGTGTAAAAACTCCTGTTGTTCCTAGTCCTGAGGTATGCGCACGGAGTGTTTCTGATCTTTTGTCTTTTGAGACGGATATTGGTCATCGCGATTGGGTTTCATGGCTTCGAAAACTGGATCGTTTGGGGTCTTCTTATAAGTCAATGCAACCATTACTGTAAGGTCATCAGGATGTATAGCTATAGCATACCTACGACAAAAAAGGTCTTGAGGGAAAAGCTGCGCACACAGCTTACAAACCAGGGAAAAAATATTCATCCACACGTAGGCGTCTTGTTTGACAGCCTCAATAGGCTCCTAGATACGTTGGCAGTCAATGCTCTTGGTGGATACTTTCCTCTTCGCGGAGAGCCAGATCTTTCTGTGCTTTTAGATGCGTGGATACAAAAAGGCGTTCGATGCCTGTATCCCCGTATTCAAGGGAAAAAAATGTCTTATGCGTGGATAACACCAGGCACATATACTCTTAAAGATTCCTACAATTGCCTTGTGGGGGAGAATCTTGCACCGGAAGTTCCTGATGCCATTATTGTTCCCTTCTTAGGTTACACACGTACAGGGTATCGGCTTGGAAGAGGTGGTGGATTTATTGACCGGTACCTTGTGGCTAATCCCCATGTGATAGCCATTGGCGTAGGATACGCATCCCAAGAAATATCAATGACTGTGGAACCTCACGACAAACGCTTAGCATACGTTGTGACAGATCAGGAAACTTTGTCTTTTTATCCCCATTAGTGGCCTGACAAAGAGTGGGGCAGCGTTTTGGCCTGAAAAGAGTGATAGTGTGTGTCAAACAAATAGCCTCAGGATTTATCATGATGAATGTATGACACATATCACCAGCGATCTAATCTGTTCTTATGATTTCATGAATACCTCATGAAATTGATGGAGCTTCTGGATAAGAGAGAGATTCATCATTGTTTTTCTTCCTTGTTAGAATTATATGATAGTCAAGCGAGTATAGACATCACGAATGGGATCAATTGTAACCACTATCCTCCCAAATACAGAGGAAGCCCGAAGCTACGTGTGTCGAGAGCTTTATGAGGGGCGTTGTGTTGTGCTTCCAACAGAAACCGTTTATGGCCTTGCCGCAGATGCACGGAGTGATTCTGCTGTTCTCGGGATTTATGAGATTAAAAACAGACCGTCGTTTAATCCTCTTATTTTACATGGAACCGATGTTGAAATGCTAGAGGAGTATGTTGTTTTTAATGAAAGAGCACGAATGCTGGCAGCCTTATTTTGGCCTGGTGGGTTAACCATGGTTTTGCCAGCAAAAACAGGATCTGTTAGTCCACTGGCCTGTGCGGGTCTTGATACGCTTGCTGTACGTGTTCCTAATCATTCTATTTTTTTACAAGTGATTACAGCATTTGGGCGACCTCTTGTTGCACCTAGTGCTAATCCTTCAAACTATCTTAGTGCGACATCTGCCTCCGACGTTGCTGCGGGATTTGCTTTTTCAACACATGAGTCCCCTTTAAAAAAGGCTCTTCCTATTCTTGATGGAGGGGTGTGCGCGCAAGGGGTCGAGTCAACAATTATTGATCTTACCACTTCTGTTCCTACATTGTTACGCCCAGGTGCTATTACTATCGAAAACTTACAGGAAGTTATGAAAGTGACAAGTGGTAGGAACACCTCGAGTATAAAGGCTCCCGGTCAACTTAAAACACACTATGCGCCGCATGCTCCGCTGCGCCAAGAGGCCAAAGTACTTCATCCCGGTGAGGTTTGGGTTGGTTTTGGTCCTATCCCCTCCCATATTGCAGCGATAATAGACGACCCTCATAATGCTGAAATTCATCACCTGCATACAAATCTTAGTCAGTCCGGTGACTTAAAAGAGGCCGCTCAGCACCTGTTTCATATTCTCCATTCCTTAGATGCTTCTTACGTGGCTCAAAAACCACTTTTTAAGGGAGTAGCTGTTGCAAAAATTCCACAAAAAGGCCTTGGATTAGCAATTAATGATCGCTTGAAGCGCGCAAATCAGAAAACCTAAGTGGTTTTTTGTAGATATAGCCTGATTTTCAAAAGTCAAACAAAAAAATATTTTTTCATAATTACCCCAAAAACCATAGGGGATGCGGTTTTTCAAAATTTCAATATGTTTAGTTAAATAAAATCCTGTGTCATTGACTTCCAAAAAATGTTACCTATTTATTAATTAAGTATTTAACGCAATCGATTCGCTTGGAAATTCTTTCTACAATTTCTTCGATAATCTGGTTTTTCCTAAAATAGGCTGGAGTAAGGTATGAGACAGGTTTCTTTGTTTAACTCAGGTGAGTATGTAATTTATCCCGCTCACGGTGTGGGTATCGTTAAGGATATTGAAAAGCAAACCGTGAGCGGATTTGATATTGAGCTTCTCGTAATTGACTTTGATCATGAGCGAATGACCGTACGGATTCCGGTTGCTAAGGCAAAAACAGCGGGCTTGCGTTCGCTGAGCACGCAAAAAGAAATGCGTGATGCCATTCGTGTGTTGAACCAAAAAGGCCGTGTGAAGAGGACTATGTGGCCTCGTCGGGCGCAAGAGTATGAAGCAAAAATAAATACGGGGTCTCCCACAATGCTGGCTGAGGTTTTGCGTGATTTATACCGCCATGATGATCAAAATGAACAATCGTATAGTGAGCGCCAAATGTATTTGTCTGCGTTGACACGTCTTGCAAAGGAATATGCTCTTGTTGAGAATGTGGAGTCTGAATTAGCTGTTAAAACACTTGAGAATCGGCTACAAAAAAAGATAGTCTAATCTTCTGCTCAGGTTGTGCTATTGCGTCTTATTTGTCTATGTTTGGCTCTTTTCCTTTCGGAGATTCTTTATGCCTCTCCTTTGATGCCTGGGCATGTCCCTCGTTTTGCATCATTGCGGAGCGACTTTGTGTATGGGCGTGTGGGTCCTGGAGAAGGATATCCTGTTGAGTGGATTTACACCCGCTCACTGATGCCACTCAAAATTATTAAAGATCACCAAACTTGGCGTCTTGTTGAGGATAAAGATGGACAGAAATCCTGGATTCATAAGCGTCTTCTAAGTGGTTTAAGGACGGTGGTATTTGTAAGCTCTGTTCCTGTAAGTATTCACAAAGAGCCCTCTAAAAAATCTTTTGTTATTGCACATGCTGAGCCTGGAGTGATTGCGCTGCTTGATAAACAAGAAGGTGAGTGGGTGCGTGTAAAGATTGAGAAATACGTAGGATGGGTTATTCAAGATGCACTCTGGGGTGTGAAGTTTGGGTAAACTTGTATATGGTTTGTGTTTCTGGCGATTTATATGTTAGTTTTCCCGTCTTAATTTGCAAATAGGAGTGCATAAGGCACAAGAAGAGACAACATCTAAGTGAACGCATCTCTATTTACTTTATTAGAACAGTAAAAATATTATATTAATAGAAAAAAATAAATATAAATTTACTTACATTAACTAATAACATTAATTAAAATTTAACTGATATCTACTATCGTGAGGCTATAGTTATAAAAATAGTAGGCGCTACTTCTGTGAAACAAACCTACATTAATATCATTGCTAACATTGAAAAACTGCATCGCCTATCACTGGAGGTCATTAAAGCGTACCTCGATCGCCAGAATATTCATGATATTAATAATGTGCAGTGCTTCATTTTATACAATATTGGTGAAGCACGTCTGACTGTTGGGGAAATTAGTAACCGTGGATATTATATGGGATCTAATGTTACCTATAATCTCAAAAAAATGATTGAGAGTGGTTATATCGATCAAGAGCAATCCGATCACGATCGGCGCTCAAGCCATGTAAAGTTATCACCAAAAGGAATGGCGTTTTACAAAAACTTTGAGAAACTCTTTGAGTTACACATAAAAAATCTTGCAACCAATGGCGTCACAGAAGAGTCCCTTAAGAATCTTCTGAAAAATCTTCATAAACTCGAAGCTTTTTGGGGGTTCATGGTAATGCACGATATTCATCATTAATTAGGCTGGAGGCAAACAAAACCTAATCTATTTTATGTACTGACCTCAGCTTTTTTTTCACTTTTGGGTGTTTCTGATTTTTTTTCTATTGGTTTTTTGGGTAGTTCCTCGGTGGGAGTGTTTTTCCGCAGGCGAGGCTTTGGACGGGGTGAATCGGTTTTGTCTGTTTTTGGCAACGAAGGAGATTGTTTTTCCTTTGATTGAGGGGAAACATCTTCTGCGACTGTTAGCTCTTCGTCATCATCGGCACTAATTTCAATGGTCCGTCTATGGGTGTCAGAGAAACGCTCATGTTGATGTGTTTCGGTCGGTTCAATTTTCGGTTCGGCGTGCTCATGAAGAATACGTGTGAAGTGATCCACATACTGCATATTATATTCATACAAAACAATATCTTGGTTTTGTCTAGAGTCCCGCGCCATAGAGCTGTAATGATCTATTTTTTTTTGGGCGTGGTCGCGAATGCGAGCAGAGTTATTTCCACTGCCATTGCTTCGGTTGTTACCATTGTTCCCGTTGTTGCGCTTTTTAAATCGTGAGGGGCGCTGAATCTTGTCGCGAGCGATGTTCATATTCATGTGTGTGTACAATACTCGATTGTGTTAAGGTGATTTTTCCAAGTAGGGCTCTCTATGTTGTTGTATATACATAGACAGTGTGTGAGAGCTATAAGGTCGTCGCATACCCGTGTGCAATGAACCCTTCTTGTGCTTTCTATCACGAGTCTACTCACTATGCAAGCGTTCAGATTTTTCGTGTAACTCTTGCGCTTCAAGACTTAGTGTGGCAATTGGCCGTGCCTCAAGTCTGCCAATACCAATCGGCTCGCCGGTTTTTTCACAATACCCATAACTTTTGTCAGCGATACGACTTAAGGCTTCATCAATTTTAATGAGCAATTTGCGCCCCCTGTCACGCGTACGAAGCTCAAAAGAGCGATTCACTTCGCTGGTTGCACGATCAGCCAGATCGGGCTCGTTGATGGTTTCTTCTTGAAGATGAGAAATAGTTTCGGCTGATTCAGCAATGATTTCATCGCGCCAACGCAGGAGGCACTGCCGGAAGTACTCCAGCATTGTTGGGTTCATAAAATCTTCATTATCACTTGGTCGGTAGTCATGAGCCAGGAGAACGACGGAATCATTGATAGGTGTGTTTTTATTTTCAAAGGATTGAGACACTAAGCTACCTCCATAGTATGTAAAAATCGAACGTTAGAATAGGATAGATTTCAATCAAGTTCCAGCTTATTTTTTTTTGCAAAAATATGAATTGTAACGCTCAAAGACTTAATTAATAGGACAATATGTGTTACTATTATAAAGATTAGGCGGGATAATTTAGTGGTAAAAAAAAGAAGATTCGCAGGGGAACCACTTAAGCTTCAGAAGGATCTTACCCAGCCCGCTGATTCTCTAGTCACCCTCATAAGGACATTCATTGCAGAAAAAATCATCAGCTGGGTTGCGCGCGCGCTTAAGGTCGCAGTACTATTTTTTTGTTTTACGGGATCATTGCTTGTCGGTGTGATTGCCTATATTTCCCATAATCCGCTTACGTTTACCCAAACACCAGCTTACCTGAATGAAGCCCTTATATCGCGGGTGCCGGGATATAAGGTAAGCCTTTCTAGTCTTGTAATCACATGGAATACAGCCGCGCGTGCTTTTGTTGCGCAAACAAAAAATGCCTATTTTGAATCATCGGCGTCACACTTGCCATCAACAACAATCCCTCAGCTTGAGTTACACTTTCCGCTAACAAACCTTCTGAGATTGCATTTTTTGCCGGGGCTGATTGGCATCAATAATCTTGATCTTACTCTTGATTTACCGGACTCCACAATTCATGAAAAACGGCCCAATTCATTCGACTGGGAAGAATTTCTAGGCGGCATTGATCAAATTACGGATATTAGTATCCATAAAGGAAAGATAACGCTGCGTGACCCCCACACAAGGAAAACGATGCTGCTGACTGTTGTGGCCCACAAAACCAAAGATTACATGCGTGCGGTAGCAACTCTTCCTTTGGGTGGATCTCAAAGTTGTGCGGTTGAGTGTGTCAGTCATGACGGTCTGCGTATGAAAGTTTCTGCTTTAATGAAAACATTTACACCGAAAAAGCATATGAATGTATGGCGTTTTTGTGAGAGGTATATGCCTGTAGAAGGCAAAAAATATTTGTCACGTATAACGCTTCCGCTATCTGGAAAAATAGGAGTGGTGTGGCATATTCAAAAAGGCCTCCAGGAGCTTTTCACAGACGTGCATATAGAAAAGGGCACACTAAAAATTCCCGAAATAAACGAGAAACCTTACAAAGTTTTGGCTGCACGAATCAAAGGAAGTTTGGGAATAAAGGGCCTATTTATTGAAAATACAGATATTTCTCTTCCTCAGGGGCGCGTTGCACTTCATATCAATGCTCCCTATGAACAGCATCGCAAAGAACTAGTAGGAAAAGTAAGCATCAAAGGTACAGAGCTTGATCTTTCTCAGCTACGGGATGTTTGGCCGGTGGGTCTGGGGGATGATGCACGTACGTGGATTACAACAAATATTCATAAAGGGAGTATCCCAAAAATTACCTTAAATGCTGATTACACGGTAAAGAACACAGGAATAACTGACAGGATATCACCCTCATCGTTTTTCACACCCTCTCATCATAAAATTGCCAATATTCAAGGGCATACAGTTCTTCAGGATGCTTCTGTTGAGTATATGGATAATATGCCTCTTGTGACTGATATCAACGCATCTGGACCTTTTGATAGCAAGACATTTACTCTTAAGGTTACCTCAGGCCGCACAGAAGCTATTGAAGTGCGGGAGGGAGAGGTGATTATTCGGGGTTTTCAGGATGCGCGTCAGTATCTTGATGTGACCATCGGTATTCATACGGATTTGCGTGCGGCGCTTGTGCTTGCAAATGAGAAGCCCTTACATTTTATGGATGAATACTCTATAGATCCGCAGAATTTTTCGGGGAAATCTTTGGTCAACCTAATGCTTTCATTCCCTCTGCAGAATGATCTGACTCCGAAAGATATTCAAGCCCAAGTCATAGGTCACGCATCGGATGTTTTTATGAAAAAACTAAGCCCAGAAATCAGTATTCCTCTTGAAAAAGGCACATTTGATGTACGCATTTCCAATAAAGGTAAAGATGCGGGTATTGCTTTGAAGGGAAGTGGATCTGTTCTTGGTGAAGAGACTATGATTGAAATCAAAGAGAACTTCATTGCTGATGAAGCAAGCGCTGAAGGAAAAGAAGTGAAAAACATTACCCTTGCAACGTCTATAACAGATGAGCATATCATAAACTTTGTACCCCAACTGAGAGGTGTTATTTCTGGAAAGGCTCCCCTCACTCTTAAAAGGCAATTTTTTCATCGTGCCCAAGGAACAGCAGATGGTACGCTTAACTTGACGCTTAACTTGACGCCTGTTTTACTTGATATTCCTCTTGTTAAGCTTCATAAGCCCTACGATGAGGCAGCCGTCCTGCAACTCGAATTAGCGATGATCGGTGATATGGTTCATCGCATTAACAGGATTCAATTATTGGAGAGCGAACGCATTCACTGTGAGGCTGATGCGCAGTGGGATATCGACGCTCGCTCTTTAAAACGAGCCTCGATGAAGCTGCAGTATCCAGAAGGTCACGTAGACTGTGTGTTGATGGGGCTCCATCAACAGATTCTGGAGTCTGAGATCCGTATTCACCACCTTGATGCAAAAGAATTGATACGTATAATTTCGGCCTCAGAAAATGATGATCAAAAACCAGACGCAAAATCGCATAAGCATAAAATCAAAATAACAGTTGATAAAGTCGATTATGGCAACACATCTCTTGTGACCAATGTCGGTGGCGCAATCACCTTTGAGGATGGCGCACTGGTTGGAGGAAACCTTGAAGGATCACGCCCTAAAGACGGTGGAGTTGATCTGTTTCGTTTTGATGCCGCACGCACCCAGGAAAAAGAGCTGCATTACAAGATCACAGCTGAAAACCTTGAATCATTCTTTGCCGCCCTAGAAGTGGATACGAAGGTAAAAAGTTCCCAGGTGGAAATTGATCTGAAGCGTCGCGCTGATGGAAATAAGGGATGGAAAGGTAGCTACACCATGAAAGACTTAGTGTTGGCAGATGCTCCTCCTGTTATTAGGCTGTTGAAAGTTCTTTCACCCACGGCAATTACAGAATTATTCTCTGATAAAAAAGAAGGTATTGTATTAAGTTCGGTGACGGGACAATTTCGCTACCATGATGATGTTTTGCACCTTGTTCAAGGGCGCGCAGCAAGCGCGAGTGTTGGCTTTACGTATGAGGGGACGATAGAGCTTGATACCCAACTGCTTGATATTACAGGAACGCTCATTCCTGCCTATGGTCTGAATACGGCGGTCGGATATATTCCCATTATTGGACATATCTTAAGTGGTGGACCAGGGCAGGGGCTTGTGGCGTTTAGTTTTGCTGTGCAGGGAAAGTACAGCGACCCTGTGATTACCAGCAATCCACTTAGTGCCTTAACTCCTGGTTTTTTGAAAAAAATATTTAGTGATTCATCTCGTGCTGAAAAAAATGCCTCTCGGGAAAAAAAATCTGAGACGGATGAAAAAGAAGATAGTGCCTCTTTACCTGTCAAGAGTAAAGGCATGAATGCCGAAACAAAGCCTATTGCTTTACCAGGAACTTTTCAAACAGAAAAAAAACGATAAAAAGCAGGAATTAAGTGGTTCCATCAAAAAAATAGATTAACGACAGCATCAATAGTATAAGAAATCAAGCCTGGTGATCATCACTGTGCATAAATGTTCTTGCGTGTGTGGGGGCTTCTGCTGCAACTTGAATTTTTGCAAAAAAAGAACCAGCAGGTTGATCCTCAAGATTTGTCTCTCCCGGGAGGTGAGAAGATAAGAGGTATGTTGGGACAGAATGAGAAGTTGTTTTTTCTTGGGTTATAAGCATTCTACCAAACGTCTGATAGGCGACTTTTCTTATGCCGTCAAACATCGTGCGATCAATTGCAGAAGGTGTGCTGCTGTAAGGATGGATACTTTTTCTATGCAAACTACTGGGAAGAATGACGATAGAAGAGAAGTTTGCCTGACACACATGATGAGCATGGCCCACTTCCTCAGACCCATCAGGAAATATATTTTTGGGTGCTCGTCCTGAGGACAATGTTTGTCTTAACAGATATATTTGAGCTGTGTAGTCAGTATCCGGGTCTAAGAATAGTGCAAGTGGAAAATAAAACTCAAGAGATTGATCTTTGTTTGTTGCCGTTGTGTGCAGACAAAAAGATAGCAAATTGCGTGCGAATTTTCTTTCTACCTTTCTGCGAGAGATAAAAATACCATCCACAGAAATTTCTTTTTCATATTTTTGAAAGGCATCGACCCAATCACGTTGTTGTTCTTTGATCCAATCTTTATTTATAATCCCAGGAATCATTAGAGGCATAATTTCCTTGCGTGCAGCATACACAAGGGTGTCTTTGCCAAATGCATAGGTTTCACTTTCTATAATGCTTTCATTTTTTTCAATAAGTGCATGCATAGATCGCGCATGAGAATCAGAAATGATCCGATCTTTTTTACGGAAGTGTAGAAGTCCATCTCTTCGAAGAAGATTTAACACAAGAATTTCTGGAAATTTTTCAGTAAATTTCCCTTTTAGGTGTGTATGCGTCAAGGGAGAAAACAAAGGAATCGCAGATTCTGGATATACAATATGTGATAACGTGGCCGTCACAGCAGCATCATCGGTAAATTTCATCCAACTTTGTGCAAGGTTAAAGGTTCGGGTGCGCAATCCTTCATCAGATTCAGTGACATAAGATGAGTGGCGGACAACTTCTCGTGCTTCGATTTTGAGGATGTGGAGAAAGTTTGTATAGTGTTCGAACAGAATGCGTTGATTTGAGGACTGTTGAAATTTTCTTGATTCTGGATTTCTCCTTGATACAAGAGGGGATGAAAAAGAGGGCTTTATCGGAATCTCTCCACAAATATGCTCAAAGAGAGATTGTGCGTATTGCAGAGGTTTTCTTTTTGCGGGGGAGAGAAAACTGAGGTTGCTAGAAAATGTTTTTTCTGATTTTTCCTCTTCTGTCAGGGGAAGATACACACTTGCTAGCAGGGAGGTTTGTCCCGATACAGGAGTCGGGGATGAAGCTAGTGCATGACAGGGAGAATTTTCATTGCCTGTCTCGGCCTGTAAAGGCTTTGGTGTATTTTGAGCTAACTTATTTGAAAAAATACTTCTTTTTACGGTGGTATAATTGCTGCAATCTTTGAGAACATGACAAGAATTCTCATGAGCCGTTTTCAGCCGTGTACGAGAGGAATAAGAATCCACACGATCGTGTGATAAGGGGAGATTATCCCTCTTACGTTTGGTGGAGGAAGTTTTGCTATCGCAGAGATTGCTACTATTGAGAAAAGAGCTTTGAGAAAAAACAAGAATAAGCGAAAGAAAAAGACCGGGACTCATTGACTGAAAAGTTTTTTATAAAATATAAATTATAAAAAAATAATATCAAATATTAATATTTTAGAAAAATTTAATTAAAATGTTTTTTATTTATAAATGAGATTAATTCACTAAAATAGATACCCAAACCGTAGTCCAATATATGCGCATGAAGAAGCCCTGCCTAAAAATAGCCTGCTGCAGGAGAACTATCTTTGTGCACGGCATTCGTAGTGCAGGTGTTTGTGTAAAAAATTACGACTCGTCAAATTTTCCGGATCGTGGAAATCCCGTAGGGGTTGTTCGTCCCACACATGCTCGTTTCCCCATCCACAGCCCTATGTTAAAGGGGCGTTCCGCGCTGCGTCCCTTCCAGGTGAGGCCTTCATGAGCATTAATGAGTGTGACATCTGTCACTGTTGTTTCCGGTGATGTGTATTTTTGAAGAATCACTCCTCGTCCGCGCTGCAGAAGAGGAACTTCACTGAGAAGGAAAAAGAGAATCTTCCGATTGGAACCACAAATAGCAACAGTGTCTCCTGTGTGGGGAAGAGATTTTAGTGCCCTGACGCCCTTGGGAATTTTCATAACTTGCTTGCCTTGGCGTGTTTGTGCAAGAAGATCTTTCTCGCATACACTAAAGCCACGGCCATCAGTTGCAACGAGAAGGCGCTTTGCGTTTTTATCTGGGTGCGCGGCTATAAACATGTGCACAATTTGTATTTCTGCAGATAAATCAAGCTGTACACGCAGCGGTTCTCCAAAGCCACGCCCTCCTGGAAGTTTATCTACCCCGATTGTGTAGAATTTTCCATCGGATACCATAATGATTAGTTTTTCAGTTGTTTGTGCCTCAAGAAAGTACGCCAAGGAATCTCCTTCGCGAAACCGTAAATCCTTTACATCAACGCCGTGCCCTTTATGGGTACGAATCCATCCATGGTCTGAAAATAAAATCGTAACAGGTTCTTTTTCGATGAAAGCATCTGCATCAATGATAATATCTGAAGGTGCTTTTGCAAGCATACTGCGTCGTGGGGTACCAAACTGTTTTGAAAGATCGGCTAAGTCCTCATCGATTGCCCGCCACTGCAGATGCGTATCTCCCAGAATTTCCTGCAGATTCTTTTGTTCGGCACGTAAAAGATTTTGCTCAGTCGTAAGCTTGATTTCCTCTAGTTTACGTAACCCCCGGAGGCGTGTGTTGAGAATAGCCTCTACCTGTAGGTCTGTTAGTACAAAGCGTGTCTTTAAGACATCAGCTGGCTCATCTTCTGTGCGTATAATGCCAATGACTTCGTCAAGGTTGAGATAGACAACCAAGAGCCCATCAAGGACCTCGAGGCGTTCTGCAATTTTTGCACAGCGATGGTGTGTTCGGCGAATGAACACATGATAACGATGTGCAAGAAAAGCCTGCATAACTCCCTTAAGACTCATAACGCCAGGTGTACCTTTTTCATTCAGCACATTGATATTTACGCTAAAACGTGTTTCCAGTTCGGTAAGTTTAAAGAGTGACTCCATCAATACATCAGGATCGGTGGTGCGTGTTTTGGGTGTTAGAATAATGCGAATATCAGCAGCAGATTCATCAGCAATATTTCCCAATAACGGTAGCTTTTTATTGAGCAGAGCCTCAGCTGTTTTTTCAATTAAACGAGATTTCATGACACCAAAAGGAATTTCGCTCACGACAATGGCGTACTGACCATTTTTGAGTGGCTCCACTGCCCATTTGGCTCGCACGCGAATAGATCCTCGTCCGGTTGCATATGTTTCTGCAAGACTTTCCGGAGACTCAACAATAACGCCCCCTGTTGGGAAGTCAGGCCCAACAACATACTTCATCAAGGTTTTGCAAGGTGTTTCGGGATGTTTAATGAGGTGACGTAAGGCGTTGCATACCTCCTGAAGATTGTGAGGAGGAATATTTGTTGCCATCCCCACGGCAATTCCCATGGCACCATTGAGAAGAAGATTGGGCACACGACTGGGGAGTACGCGTGGTTCTTTTTTCTGCCCATTATAGTTGGAAACAAAATCAACGGCATCCTCATTCAATCCAACCATCAAGGCTTCAGCAAGAGGAGTCAATCGGCATTCTGTGTAACGCATGGCAGCAGCGTTATCGCCATCAATGCTTCCGAAGTTTCCTTGTCCTTCAATGAGAGGAGCTCCCATAACAAAATTTTGCGTCATGCGCACGAGCGAATCATAAATCGCACTGTCTCCATGAGGATGGAAGTGCATCATGACATAGCCAACGGCGTTAGCTGATTTACGGTGTGGCCGCGAATGGAAGTTTCCTGATTCATGCATTGCAAATAATATGCGCCGGTGAACAGGTTTTAATCCATCACACACACTAGGCAGTGAGCGGGCTGTTATGGTTGACAGAGCATAACTTAAATAACGCTCACTTACCGCTGACTTGAGGGTAACGTCGCGAATTTTTCCAGAGTTTTGATGTTTTTGTTCGTCAGGCACGTGAACAATAGAGAGAAACATTATCTTTTTCATACCAAAACTTGTTGCTAAAGTAAAATTGTTATAAGATTGGCCAATTGGTATTTTATGTACATCGATGAAAAGTACGTCGAAAATAGAACAAAAAACACAATATTTACAAAGAAATATATACGCATTAATAACTGTTATTTTATTTATATCTATTTTTTTTATTGTTTGGCCTGAAATCGATATTTACGTTGCAAGACTTTTTTATATACCTGAAACAAGAAATTTTTGGGGAAAACAGAGCGGAATTATTCGGTTTTTGCATTTTTCCATACCTGTGATGGCCAAGATTCTGGCTATCGTTGGGCTTGCTCATATGTTCTATTTTTCGTTTTTCAAGCCAAACAAAGAGCGTTTCCGAGAAGGACTTTATTTTTGCGTATCGTATGCTGCTATTCCCGGTGTTTGGATTAATCTTCTTTTGAAAGATCAATGGGGAAGGCCGCGCCCAAGTCAGACCATTATCTTTGGTGGGGATTACCCGTTTTCAGCAGCCTATGTCATTACAGGGCTGAGTAAGCAATACGGATCCTTTGTTAGTGGTCATGTGGCATTGGCCATGTTTGTGATGGCTGTGGGTGTTTTCCTTGATCGTTCGCGCGAACCTCTTTGGATTTGTGGTGGTGTTGTCTATGCTCTTGTGATGAGTGTTGTCCGTATTGCCGAGGGCGGTCACTATTTGAGCGATGTTTTCTTGGGAGGGTCTATGACGTTTCTGGGGGTATTGCTTGCGAAACGTTTGTATCTTCGTGCGCCGCAATTGTAGAGGTTAAATAGGTAATACATTGTTGAAAGTCGACCTGAGCTGCTTGTAAAACGCCAAAAACATCTTTATTTATTTGCTCAATAATTTCCTTTCCCTTCCGAAGCTTAACGGCACCAAGAGGAGTTAACTTCACGATCTTTGCACGGGAGTCCCCTTTTAGGGTGCGCCGGGCGACATGTTTTTTAACTGTTGTAAGGATTTTTAAAACCTGTGATGTCATGGCAGGAGCTGATCCAAGAAACGTGGAGAGACTCACTTGGTTGACGGGAACGCCATCGTGACTCAAAAAATCAACCCCAGCCAAAAGATGATACTGCATTAGTGTGAGGTCATGGGCCTCAAGGGCGGATTCAACCTTGCGTCTCCAGAGCATTTGCAACTGCCAAAACTGAAAGCTTATTGTTGTACGAGGATCGTGTTTAGGAGGTGTTTCTCCCCAGGGGCGAAGGGTGCTCATGACATACATTATTAATATATAAACATTATTGTATAGCAATAATTACAAGGATTCCAGAGGTTTTCTTTCTTGTTTTTTCCGTAAAATTTTTTCCAGAAGTGCTCGAAGAGTTTTCTGGGAATTGCTTGTATCATAGCGTGTGTGCAAGGTATCAAAAGCATTGCGCGCACACGCGTCTAATTTGTGTGGATCATGTATAAGCGCATTCACTGTTGCCGCAAGAGAGTTTTCCTCAGCACGGGGGAAGATAAACCCATCATGATTTGGTGTAATAATACTCATAGGTCCATCTGTATCAGATGCAATGACAGGAACACCGTGAGCAAATGCCTCTAAAATAACAAGTCCAAAGCTTTCAGAGTGTGAGGGAAGAATCAGAATATCAATTTTTGAAAAAAAGTCTTTTTTATCGCCGATCCAACCTTCCCATGCAACCACGTGTGTGAGGCCTTGTGTATGAATTGATTGCTTCACTTTATGAAGGTATGCGGGACGCCCAGACCCTGCAAGTATGAGAGAAATATCCAGATTATCAGACTTCAGTTTTGAAACGGCCTGAATGAGGGTATCAATACCTTTTGCTCGCTCGATTCTTCCAAGATATCCCAAACGAACTTTTCCGTCGGGAAAAAATAGGCGGGAAGAGGGTAGTGAATACAGTGTGCAATCAAGAGCATGGGGAAGTGTGGTTAGGCTACTTTTGGGGAAATTCTGTGCTAGAAACTGGGCCTTCATGGTATCTGTAAGGGTAATAATGTGATCGCACCCATGGAGATTTTTGGGTGCTGTGCCGTGAGCGTAACCCACTCGGGGAAGATGTTTGAGCGCACGGCAGACAAAGTTTGCATATTTACCATTGTGGATCAAAACAAGATCAATGGCATGTTTGCGGGCAAACCGTCGCAGTTTCCAGGTAGACAAAAGTGGAAGCAAAACATTGGGACGCAATGTTAGACTCGCAGAAGGCTGCAGGGGCATGTTGGCCAATGGCGCATTACTTTGTGCGTCCACATGTGTAAGTGTGTACGTGGACCATCCCCATGATAAAAAAAGATGTGTGGTGTCCGAAAAAACTTGCTCAACACCACCAACTCCCTTGTTGAACATGACATTAAGAATACGCACAGTGATAGAAGCCTCTAGACTGGTTCGCCAACAATGCGGCTAATTGTAGCTCCAACAGCTGAAAGCTTTTGTTCAATATTTTCATAACCACGATCAAGATGATAGACACGACTTATGGTTGTTTCTCCTTTCGTGGCAAGGGCAGCCAAGACAAGACTTACCGAGGCACGAAGATCAGTCGCCATGACTTCTGCCGGATTCAGGGACTTTTTTCCCTGGACGAAGGCGTTATTGCCTTCTGTACGAATATCAGCTCCCATGCGGGAAAGCTCTGGGACGTGCATAAAGCGATTCTCCCAGATTGTTTCTTTGATCACAGAAACACCCTCAGCGAGGCTCATCAGTACCATAAATTGTGCTTGAAGATCTGTTGCAAAACCAGGGTAGTACTCCGTAATGACATCAACACCTTGCATACGTGGGCGGTTGCGCTTAACCGTAAAGCCTTGAGCGGTAGGCGTAAACAAAGCACCTGCTCGTTCCAGGGCTTGACGAAACACAGGAAGGGTGTCTAGGTTAGCACCAATAAGTTCCAATTCTCCGTCCGTAATGAGGGCAGCTACGGCGTATGTGCCTGCTTCAATGCGATCAGCAATAATGGCATGCGTGGCACCTGTAAGATTAGGAACTCCTGTTATGCGAAGCGTTGATGTGCCAATCCCTGTGATTGTTACCCCCATTTGTAGAAGACAGTTCGCCAAATCCCCAATCTCAGGTTCTGAGGCGGCATTGATAAGAGTAGTAGTGCCGTGTGCTAAAGCCGCTGCCATCATAAGATTTTCAGTTCCTGTTACCGAGGGAAGAGGAAGCACAATTTCAGCACCAGTTAATCCGTGGGGAGCTGTCGCTTCGATATAACCATTCTCAATAGCAATTGTTGCTCCCATTGTGCGCAGACCTTCGATGTGAAAGTTCACAGGGCGCGTCCCAATAGCACATCCTCCAGGAAGTGAAACACGCGCTTTTCCCTCACGTGCGAGGAGGGGACCAAGAGACAAAATTGATGCACGCATTTTGCGTACGATATCATAGGGAGCCTCATGGCTAGCAAGTGTGGGCGTTTGAAGAACAAGCGTGCGATCACTGAGAATACGGTTTTCAACGTGTGTACCAAGATGTTCTAGCAACGTCAGCATTGATTCAACATCGGCAAGCTTCGGTACATTCGTGAGCGTGATTGCCTGATTCGTGAGCAATGTCACACACAACAAAGGAAGAGCTGCATTTTTCGCCCCACTAATATGGATAGCCCCGTGTAGGGGTTTCCCTCCAGTAATCGTAATTTTATCCATGGGATTATGCGGCCATTATTTTTGGAAGAGTGACACCTTGCTGTTTCATATATTTGCCTTGACGATCCTTATACGATGTTTCGCACGCAGATTCTCCGCGCATAAAAATAAACTGACAGGCACCTTCGTTGGCATAAATTTTGGCAGGAAGCGGTGTTGTGTTTGAGAACTCAAGGGTGACATGACCCTCCCATTCGGGCTCAAGCGGTGTAACGTTGACAATAATTCCACATCGGGCGTAGGTTGATTTTCCCAAACAAATTACCATGACATCCCGAGGAATGCGGAAATATTCCACCGTGCGACCAAGGATAAAGCTGTTAGGTGGGATCACGACCTCGTCTGTTACACGATCAACGAAGCTGTTACTTTGAAAGTTTTTCGGATCAATAATGGCGTTATCAACGTTGGTAAAAATTTTAAATTCTGGTGCAACACGCGCATCGTAGCCATAGGAAGATAATCCATAGGATATAACATTATTTGCCGTTTGCTTTTCGGTGAAAGGTTCAATCATCCCATGCACAAAACTTTGATGACGAATCCAGGTATCAGGTAATAACACTACGAATCCTTATGTGTTTCTGGTTGCGGGAAAGCCACCTGTGGTACTGCTGATGCTGTTTTGTCTGTGGCCTTAGCAGGAGGTGGAGTGAGTGTTTTTTTTGCCAAAGCCTGTTGAAGTTTCTTGCGCCGAAGAAGGTTTTTGCGCAAAGCCATGGCACGCATTTCAGATTTTGATGTCTTATTTGCTGGCGGAGCTGTAGCAGAAAGAGGAGTGGTCTTTGTGCCCGTCATTGTTGTTTCTCCCAAAAAACTGATTGTAATTTGTACTTGCGTTCATCCATACTACAACTTATAACGACTTTGAAATGAATGACCAGTCATTTTTTTGCCGCCGTAGCTCAGTGGTAGAGCGCACCCTTGGTAAGGGTGAGGCCGCGAGTCCGATTCTCGCCGGCGGCACCATGTCTTTTTTTTGTCAGAGAATCGGTTATGAATGGGTCATAAAGTGAGTTGTTCCTGCTAATAAAAAAAATTGAAAACTTCAGAGCGCAATACTTTCTGTCCACATTCAGTTTCTAGACTAATGACAGTAAGGCTGCCTGGATTTAGCTTCGCAGAAATCACAAAATATGTTGCATATAAGCCATGACATTTTGTCATAAACCATCTGAATGGCAAAGAGAGGTCTGCTTTGGTGGTTATTTGTTCAAAAAATCAGCATGATTGTTTTTATGAACTGTGAGGAAAAACGTATGAATCCTATGAAAAAAAATATTTTATGTGCACTTGTCGCAACTGCGGCGCTGTCAGGTGTGTATGCCGATGGCACGCCACATAAGCATCAACAACCGTTAACGACCCCATCAAATACAGGGTTTCGCTTTGAAGTTGGCGTATTGGGCGGCGGAAGTATGAGTAGGGGGAATTTTACTGTTATGTCAGTGGGTGATACTCAGCCCGATAGTAAAAAAGACATGGGTCTTGTCGGTGGTCATGGTGGTGGGTTTTTCTCTGCTGGGTATCAGTTTCCCTCAGCCTTGGTTGTTGGTCTACAGGCAGAAGGTTCTGTAGCCAATGACATTGGGCATTTTCAAGTAAACGCAAGCAGTAATATTGCTGTGCCACTGGATATAAAAATTAAGCGCACACAAACGTATGCTGGGGGACTATTTTTGGGAAAAGTAGTGGGAAAAATGTTTCCTTATTTTAAATTAGGGTATCGCCAACATAATTTTACCATAATAACAGCCCTACAAAATCAAAGCTATAGACATAAGAACGTCTTCAAAATTGGCTCTCCCATGGCTGGTTTTGGCTGTAACACGGACATTACAAAAAATATTTTTGTGGGGGCGGATACTGATATCAGTATCGGAAGTAGAGCAAAATTTAATGTTCCGCCACCGATTGGCATGAAAAATAACTTCAAACCAGTCATTGTGCAGATTACGTGTAAATTTGGCTATCGTTTCTAAAAAAAACAACACATTTAGGGAAAATTATCATGAAAAAAACAGTGGCAGTCTTAACCGTTCTTTGCACGTTTGGTATTGAGGCCAGTGAGAAACAGCGCGTTATGGCACTAAGAGCAAAGCAAGCAGCGGAAGCTGCTGCATTACAGCAAATAACTCAGGAGAAACGCGCGTTAGACCAAGAAAAATGTGCAAACACTAACGCCTGCAAAGACGGAAAATTTCTTGTGGATGGTGATTCATTGGGGACCTGTGACAGTTTAAAAACTTCACTAGATGATCTTCACACCGTTTTCGATAATGCTACAGCTTTGAAAAGAGAGAGTCGCACCCTTACTCCGAGTCAGAGCCTACCGTTGAAGAATAAAGCGGAAGTATTTGCTCACTTTATCGTTCAGCATTATGCAGATGACGTGCGGAAAATTTTGGAGAAAATCAGTGAAAATGCAAATAAAGAAAACTTCACTATAGGCCCAGCGAATATTAAGAAAATTAACATTAGAAAAATAACTGCTCTCAATGCATTTTTCAACACACTGTACAAAGAAAGTAACGGTGGTGGCTTTAAACAAATTTTTACGAACACTGAAGTTGAAAAAAGGAATCATGCCTTTCGTGTGGGACTTGCTTTGTTTTTGGTGCAAATTTTCTCACCTTCTGACTTTGATAAGATAAATAAGGGTCAGTTGTCGAGTGAGTGGGATAACATACTCAAGAAAAATTTATGGGCTCTGGATGTTTTGTGGATTCATAATTTTTATCAACAATGTTTTGCCTTAGATGATGGCACTTTTTCTGCTGTTGTTCCTAATATTAACTTTTGGGCAATGCTAAAGAATAATCTCCAGGTTTCAAGTGGTGCCCCTGCCCCTGCTGCTGGTGGCGGTGGCGGTGGTGCCCCTGCTGGTGGCGGTGGTGCTACTCCATACGAATTTCCTCAATTCAGCCCTAAACGATTTGTAAATGCTATGAACCAGATAATTGCAAAAAGATAATTAAAAAACGCTGATAGCAAAAATGTTATCTTATCATTCCCCTGTCGAGAAATCTTCGAGGGGATTTTTCTATGTATACACTTGATGGATCCGGGGGTTGATGAAAGACAAGGAAACACCTACAATAGAACCAATATCCAGTAGTGAATTTCATGCAAGTTGCGTGCGTTTTAGGAGCTAAAAAATATGGTGGGGCAGAAAATTTTGCTATTCGCCTAATCAAAGCACTTGCTGATCGTGGGGTTTCGGTTTTGGCGTGTTTATCACGGCGATCTTCCTATTGCAGTGATTTGAAGGGTTACCCCGGTGTTACGTTGAAAACATACGCTTTTGGCGCGTGGTGGGATTTTTGTACATCACGGCGTTTACGTGTGGATCTTCAGGCTTTTAATCCTGCGTATGTCCTTAGTTTTATGAGCCGTGCAGCGTGGCATGTTCCTGTGATCCAAGGCATCCCTCATATTGGGCGTTTGGGCGGGTATTACGATCTCGCTTATTTTAAAACCTGTGATGGATTTATTGGAATTACGCCGGACCTGTGTGATTATATTGCCCGACACACCAATCGTCCTGTGCAGTGGATTTCAAACTTTGCCACAGATTATGCTGACATTGCTAAAAATCGTGTTATTCCGCGGCGGCCAAAAAATCTTTTGGCGTTGGGGCGCTACCATGAAAATAAGGCTTTTGACACCCTGATTAAAGCGGTTGCAAAAGTTCCTGATCTTGCCCTGACCTTGGTTGGTGATGGACCAGAACGAGAAAAATTGGAATCGTTAGCACAGACACACGGCTGTCAGCACCGTGTGACTTTTACTGGATGGATGAAGGATATCACTCAGCCTTTAAAACAGGCTGACTTATTTATTGTACCATCACGCCATGAGCCCCTTGGCAGTGTAACCATGGAGGCATGGTCAGCCAAGTTGCCTGTCATTGCGGCAGACACTATGGGCCCTGCCAGTGTGATTACACCCAATAAAGATGGCATTTTTTTCCCCATTGATGATATAGCAGCCTTAACAGATATTTTGAACGGATGTGTGCGGGGTGATTATGATTTGCAAATGTTGGCGGAGGAGGGACGCAAAACCTTCGAAAGGAATCATTCGGCGGATGTAATCGTCAAACAGTATATTGATCTCATTCGGGCACCACTGGGCCGCAAAGTTTAATAACTTCGCTTTATGCAAGCGTCACAAGTGTGTACGATGATGGATCAGCAAAAATAGCGTGTAGTAATTGATTATTGAGGCCATGACCGGAATTATGCCCCTTGAAGTGCCCAATGATAGGGTAGCCAGCTAGATATAAATCCCCTAATGCGTCCAATAGTTTATGACGAACGAATTCATCCTCAAAGCGCAATCCTTCACTGTTTAAAACTTTATCACCACTCACAACAACGGCATTGTCTAATGATCCCCCACGGGCAAGGCCAGCCTCCCACAATTTATTGACTTCTTCAAGAATGCCAAAAGTACGGGCTGTAGCGAGCTGTTTGTCAAAAGAATCCTTGCCGACTTCAAAGCGTCTTTGAAACGCAGGGAAATCCGCACGTCCACGAAAATCAAAGTGAAAATCTAATATAAATGTTTCATGGGGCCCCAGTGATGCCCTTGCTCCTTTGTGTTCTACGCACACTTCTTTGTGTATTTTCAGATATGTACGGGGTATACCTTGATCAATGCGGTCCGCCGCAATAATGTTTTCCACAAAAATGCCTGAACTCCCGTCCATTACGGGAACTTCGGCAGCATCAAGGTGAATCACCGCGTTATCGATATTACAGGCATACAAGGCCGAAACAATATGTTCAATAGTCCCAACGGAAACAGCGTGGTTATTGGCAACGCGCGTACATAGCATTGTATCAACGACCGTATTCCAACGGGGAATAACCACATTGTGGGTCTCAATGTCAGTGCGCTGAATAATCAGCCCTGTGTTCGGAGCGGCTGGAATGACCTGCATCGTAACCAGATCACCGGAATGAACACCAACTCCTTTGCAAGTAAAGGCTTTTCTTAGCGTGTGTTGCGTGGAGCGATGCTCAGGAAAAAGCACAAAACAAATTAATGAACTATAAAATAATAATACAGGAAGATCCGCGCAAAGTATGTTACAATTTATTACAAATCTATATTATGTGACAGTAGTCAGGGGAATGTCCTTGATAAAATCCAAGCACTCTTTTTTGCTTGCAGTGCACTGTCGCGCAAACCACCAACGTTCAGTCATGTGTAAAGCTTTTCCCATATTTTTTCCCACAATATTAGGATATAGGGCGCTGATGTCTGTTCCCCGCACGGGAAACTCTGGGACATTGGTAGTTGTTATCGCAGATACCAAAGAGGCTTGATCCGCACCAGAAATGAAAGACCCATCAATCCACGCAAGCAACAGAGCCTGGATAAAAACGCTTTTTCCGTGTGTATAGAGAAAGCAATTGATCGTTCCTTGATCTAACGAGGATACGGTTACAGGGTGTGTGATAAAGTCTTGCATGCAGGCCTTAAGCTTTTGTATATAATTGGATTCATTTTTAGAAAAACTCAGGGCCTTTCTCAAAATAGACTCAAGACTTGAGTGATGCTCGGGCTTTAAAAGAGCATAAAAATAAAACAAATAGGGAAAACGAAACGCCAGCTCTTCGTTATACGGGCTGTCCCGTATCATACGCGTATGCTGCAAATCATCGGCACGTTTCATGCGTTCTATATCAAAATATTGCGCGGGAGCTTTAAAAATCTGTTCCCAAACACCGCTGGTTAAAAGGTATCCAACGGCGGTTAAACGATAGGTTCCTGTAAAAAGACCACTAAGCTCTTTTTTAATGCGCTCGCGTGATATCCTCGCAAGTCCCTCACGGTGGGTGGCTATGGCTAGTTGGTCCACCGCACGCGGGTGTAAACGTCCAAAGTGCGCATAAAAGCGATAGTAACGTAAAATTCTTAGGTAATCTTCTGTGATACGTGCTGACGGTTCACCGATAAAGCACACGCATCCTTCCTGAAGGTCACGAAATCCCCTCCCCAGTGGGTCATAAACAGTGCCATCAAGATCCGCATAAAGCGCGTTCATTGTGAAATCCCGCCGCTGAGCATCCGTATGCCAGTCATCTGTTATACGTGCAGTTGCGTATCGCCCATCCGAAAGTGTGTCTTTGCGAAGGTGTGTAATCTCGATTGTATATCCAGAAGCAAGTACACACCCCACTGTTCCAAAAGCAATGCCCACAGTTATTGGCTTTAGGCTATGACGCTCCAGGATTGCAATGACATCAGTGGGTGACGCAGTAGTAGCGCAATCAAGGTCATAGCTGTGCTTGCCCATGATTGCATCGCGCACGGCTCCTCCTACTAATTTTGTTTGCCAAGGCGATGTATTCAAGTCACAGATAATGCGCTCTACACGGGGGTCAGTAATGTGAAATTTAAGCGTTAAGTTTGCAACACTGCGCATGGTTGGTCCCCCGTTAGGGGCTCCCAAAATATTTTACATGCAGAGGTTTTTTAAGCGGAAAGGGGGTGGCGGTATCTTGTGATCTGCGAACAGGATTTTTCTTTATGAGGCTGGTAGCCTTTTGTGTGATCAACGGAAGGTGCTCTTTGTTCTTCTGAGATAAGCGACGCTTTAATTCGAACGCAAGGTCCTTTCGGACATCGGCAAACATCTCCCACCAATCTTTATGGCGAGGTCTGCGGAAATATCCTTCATGAATCTCACGAACACGGGTGGTTTGAATCTTTTCCTCCGAAATTCTTACCCCTTGGCGATTGATGCGCTCTAAGTGAAGGCGAACAATGGCACGATACGGCCAATACTTCATAGTGCGTAAGTTTCCTGGGCGCTTCCGCCAACGGAGAGAAGCTTCCTGTATGCGGATAATCACACTTCCTTCGTGTCCTGTTGCAATAAATTTTTGGGCGAGCCAATCCTCCATATATACAGACGGTGAGGGAGAAAGTGTATGGTCAACGTACGGATCCTCACCATAGGGCAGGTAGTCATTCACTATCTGTATTGTTGCAACAGGAATACGGATCACATCACGTGGTTTGAGAGTTTGAGGGGAGAATGAGGAAGAAGGGAAAGTGGTGCATCCTCCAACGACGAGCAATGCACTTGTTACTGTAACGATTATAGCATGACAAAAAGAAAATCTCATTATAGAGACGCAACGATAAACTCTTGCGAAATTATAGTGTCTCTAGGGGGCTCGTCAATCTTTTTGCCATGGGAAGGTGCGCAAGCATTTTGCTGAAAATGACTTATTTGGTAATCTCAACAGTGGTGCGTGTGCCTTTATCATAATCGTCAGCGGCTTGTGCTACTGTTTTCAAGAAACATGCTGTTGCTTCGTGGTTGATATTTGTGCCGGTTGTTTTTTTAGCATTACGTTGTGCTTTTTGTTTGCACGAACGGAAGTCGCTGTTGAACTGGCGACGTTGAGAAAGAGCTAAGCTTATTTTTGCTATGATGATATCTGTAACTTCAAAACCACCACCTTTCTTGGGATATGCTGTCCATATCACTTCAACCTTGGCATTATTATTTTTAGGATTAATAGCGACAGAACTTACTTGGAAACCCCCATTAATAAACTTTGCACTTTTTATTTCAGGCTTTTGTGCATCTTTGTAGGCCCCAAACTGTGATGCATACATTTCAACAATGAGTCGTTCAAAGCGCGTGTAAAATTCATCAAAATGAGGGTTGTTTTTGTTTGATTTTTCATTATCAGGAAAATAGAAATTTTTTTGATGGGCTCCAAGGGTAAACTTAGCAATAGCAGGAAGATTGAAATCTTCCTTAAGGGCTTTGCGAAATTTTTCTTCTTTGTGATCTTGGGGTACATCACTTTGAACGGCGTCATAGATTTTATTGATTACTTTTTGAACAAATGCCTTAGCATCAGACTCATACTCTGCGCGTGATTTCGCCTGAGAGGGCGTTATAGCAACAAGCATGAAACTCACAATGAGGGAAGTATTTATACAAATCTTTTTTATCATAATCGGTTTCCTCACTCTTAACTTGATATAGGAGCAACAGCTGCTTCAGGTTCTTCGGTCTCAGGTTCTTCAGGTTTTGTTTCGTCGCTTACAGTGGTGCTCTTGTTTCGCAATTTTGTATCAGGCTCATCATCAAAAACAAGCGTCACAGCTCCTTGGGGTACTGGTGCCTCATAGGTAGATGTATCAGCATTCGCACTACGGCGGAATTCATTGTACATGAAGCGATAACGGGCATAAGGGTCTGGAGACTTATTCATTGCATCAATAAGATTCATCAATTTTGTGCGAGCATCAAGAATCCGTGTTCCCATCCACGCGGTTGTATGGTCTGTTCCACGATCTGCAACCATCCATCCAAAAGGATCAGTTAACCAGTCAACGGCCAATCCGAAGGAATCACGTAGATTTGACGGTCCCAAAATAGGGAGTACAAAATAGGGTCCGGGGCCAAGATCAGCCTTAGAAAGAGTATCCATAAAGCGCTGTTTCTTTGATTTTATGCCTATTTCAGAAGCCACATCAAAAAAACCAAAAAATCCCATAAAGGTATTGATAAACAAGCGCTTTACTGATGCACCGATACCAGCAGAATTTTGTTGAAAAAAGTGATTAAGAACACTCACAGGCTCACCCACGTTTTCAATAAAGTTACTTACGGCATTGCGCGCCCCTTGGGGTATAAGACCTTGGTAAACGTGTGCAGCGGGCTTTAGAACAATAGCATCAAGCGATTGATTAACTCCGAAAGTGAGGCGATTCACAAACTCAAACGGATCGTCAATTTCATCATCCATTTCATCATTCTCGTCGTCTTCATCATCGATATCCTGCGATTGCACTACTGGTGCCTGAAAGCCCTGCAAGTCTGGGATGTCACTGTTTTTCCCGCAAACGGAGGGTGACAATGCCACGCTAAGCGTGAGAGAAAAAATAAGAAAGTAAATATTTTTTTTACAGGTCATTCTTTGTCAGTTTTCATAATCTAGCAGTCCTAGTGATAAACTTTACACAATAAGGCTGACTAATCTATTAATGTTGTTTAAAAATTTAACGATCCTATAGCATGCCTGATTATAAAAATGAAGTCTTCAGGCTGTTCCTTGAAAAGAAACTTGTGTAAACTGTGATTTATATGACGATTGTGAATCAAAGGACTTTTGAGTGTCTCACGTTTCAGTATTTTTATTTTGCTTATCGGGATTTTTTTTTCTTCCCTTTGATATCTATGCCACCACACCCGGTAAATCTTCTGTAGAAGTAAATCCTTCGCTTGAAAAAGATATGTTGGTGAATACATCCAGTCTACACAATGAGAACGGCATCAAGGACGCACAGCATGGCGAGGGAGCATCACATGTGGTCCCGTGCATTAAGGGACCGGAGTATCGGTATGGCAAAAAAGATGCTCCGATACAAATTACCCTTTATTCGTCATTGACATGTGGTCACTGTGCAAATTTTCATATGAATACCTTGCCAGCGATCAAAAAGAAGTATATTCGCCCAGGTAACATTAGCATTGTTTTGCGCTTTTTTCCTATGGACTCTCCCTCTTTGCGTGCCACAATGTTTGTGCGCAGTCTAACAACGCAGTCGGAGCGCCGCAAGGCTATCGATGCTCTTTATGCTCAACAGGAAGAGTGGGTATTTGCAGCACCAGAAGAACTTGCTTTAAAAATTGCCATGGTTACAGGGCATGATATTCTGCGTGTACGCAAGGCGTTAGGTAATAAAAATGAAGAGACAAAGATACTGTTGCGTCTTCAAGACTTTGAAAAAAGGGGCTTAGATGCAACACCAATATTTACTATTGGTGCAAAAGTTTATGATTGGGAGCTGTCTTGGGCAGAGTTTCAAGAGAAAGTTGATCCCCTTGTGCTTCAAATTCCTAAAACCGCCTTACTGTAATGCTGCAATTTGACTGAAAAGGAAGCCCCTGAATGCCACAAATGGATAGATCAAACTTTTTACTCATGAGTGAGGCAATGCTTGAAAGTCTTGCTGAGCAAATCGAGGAGTCTCTTGATGAAGATGTCACCGTTGACTATCAGGATAGTATGCTCACTATTACCCATGAAACAGAGGGGGCATTTGTGATCCACCCTCACATGCCAACACATCAGATTTGGATGGCATCACCCATATCAGGATCAACACATTTTGCTTTTGTTCCCCAATCAGGACGTTGGCGATCAATTCGGCCACCACATGTTTATTTGCGAGACCAGTTGGCAGAAGAGCTTTCACGCATCACGAATAAACTTTTTATCTTTGAGGCAATCTAGTGAAAACCCTTGACGGCGAGGGGGGTAATCGTTACAACAAATATGACTTTATGGCGGGTGTAGCTCAGTTGGTTAGAGCGTCGGATTGTGGTTCCGAAGGTCGCGGGTTCGAGCCCCGTTACTCGCCCCACGCCCTTTACAGATTCACCTGTTTGTTGTTCTAATGGAACTAACATTAAATAAGTATCTGTATGCCTACATTAGCGCAAAAAATTGGTCGACTTATTATTGTAGGCTTTGATGGTCTATCGCCGGATGACAGTGGCGTGCGAGATGTTTCTCATTTAATTACTCTGGGTCTTGTGGGAGGAGTAATTGCGTTTCGTCATAATATTGCATCTAGATCTCAAATCACAGCGCTGAACACCTATTTTCAGGCATTAACATCAAAAAACAATACTCCCTTGTTAATAGCGATTGATCAAGAGGGAGGCCATGTTATACGCACAAATGCTATCAATGGTTACGACACCATTCCCAGTGCGAAAGAATTTTCCTACCTGCCACCTGAGAAACAACATGAAAGCAGTCAAAAATTAGCCTCAGAACTAGCTGATCTTGGCTTTAACTTCAATTTTGCTCCGTGTCTGGATTTAGATTTAGGGTGTCCTGTTATTTCTGGTTATGAACGCAGTTATGGTAAATCTGTAAGCGATGTTATTGCGTGCGCACAAAATGTTTGCATGGCTCATCGCCATGCCGGTGTTATTCCCTGTCTAAAGCACTATCCCGGCCATGGCTCAGCACAGGGGGACACACATGAAGGTATAGTAGACGTCACAAACACTTATCAGGTGTGTGAAGGTGATGTTTTTCACCAGATGGTGCGAGCAGGATTTCATGATGCCATTATGACAGGACATCTCTACAATAACGCCTGGGATCCTGATATGCCCGCCACGCTTTCCTGGCGCGTGCTGGATAATCTACGCAAGGAGGGTTTCAAGGGAATTATTGTCAGTGATGATATGCATATGGGAGCGATCATTCGTAAGTTTCAGAAAACAAGAATGGGCGATGAAACAGATTATCGTGGGTATGATTCAGTTTCTGCCGCTATTGCTGCATTGCGTGCAGGGTGTGACATGCTTATTTTTTCCTGCAATCCATCAGCAGCAAAGGGTATCAAAAACTTTAGCAAAGATTATGCTTTCGTCCATCAAATCACTACGGGAGTATGCGTAGCTATAGAAAAAAGTTCTTTACTAAAGTCTGCCATTGAAGAGAAATACTTGCGCATTCAGAAAATTTCTTCTCAGTATGAAATACAGTAATGAGTTATTTTAATTGACTTTTTTGTTTTATTTAATATAGAAAATTAAAATTTATTATAATAAAAAATGAAAACCAACTTATTTTATATAGGGCTATTTCTGCTCTACCTTGTGAGTTTTATTGATGCATCTGCGGAGAGACTCCTCACCCCAGAAAGTGATAAAACTTCGGGTGCTTTTTCGGGAGATTCCTCTCATCGTAGGCATCTCCCGTTTGATCGATTGCAGCAACACGCACGAGGAATAACACCCGAAGATATGATGCGCAGAGGAATGCCCGTTCCAGTCATGCTGGCGATGATTACTCATGAGGAAAAAGAGCGTAAAATGATTCATGAAAACACAGAAAAGTCACGCAAAGAAGCGCAGGTAGCTTCTCTGGGACCATCGTTGGATAAATCCTTGTTGCGCTCATTTCCTGACGGTTTGCCTATTGAAGTCACCACTGCAGGGCGGCAGTTATTTGCACCTGGCTCATCTCTCAACGTATTAGCCTGCCCCCTAACACCTGCTCAGGCAGTAATTATGGATGCTATCAATCTTCTTAACACGCGTACTCGTTTTAAAAAACCAGGGGATGATGTTGTTGCACCGCCTGGATGGGTTGTTGATTACGCGGGAGGAGGGCTTGCCCTTTACAATTGTCGCCTTCCTATCAGTGAGGCGTTGGATCAGTTTTGTACCTATGCGCATAAAGGATCCCTGCGTCTTGAGTGTTTAACGGTGGCTAAGTATGTACAACTTTCTGTGCTGCGTGTTCTGATGAGACGAGAAGCTTTTGATCGTGACGCCTCATTTTATGAAGGAATTACACTACCAAAGAGAACCCCTGAAGGGTTGGTAAGACAAGGTTATTATAAACCCTGGGCAAACTTAGGGAATCACATTGGTACGATTAGTGATATCGTCTTGTATGAATCTCTTGCGATTAAGAAAATTCGCTATGACTTGGGTGCAAAACCGTATTGTATTGGTGATATTGTAACATTTCATGGTCCCAAAGAGTATATGCGACGCCATCCATCAGGTTCCATGTCTATGATAAATGTCGTTTATGTAGGGAAGTCTTTGGGAAAAGACGATCTCTTTATTTATTATGATCCTGCACATGCTGATCCGATGAAAACAAGCACAAAAATGGAAATACAGATTGATTTATTGGAGGCGTTTTTGAGCCCTCCAAATACTTTTGAATCAAAAGCCATCCGAGCAAAGCCCTGGTTTGATTTCTTTCAAAAAGAGGCGGATTCTGCTGCAAAAATCATATGTGCGTGGCGCCGTCGCGTGCAAGGATCTTCTGTGGAGTATGGCGACATGTTGGACAGGGTGTGTCCTATTGTGGCCATTCAGCGTATTGCCCAGAGTCGTTTTAATTTCCAAAAAAACCCTCTTGAGGCAGTTTCTATCAGACACAGGGAATCACTAAGAAATATGCGTGCCATCTATAAAGAAAAAAAGCCAAGATTGTCTGCTGATGTGCGCAAGGCATATAAAAAACAGTTTGCGCAAATGGAGAAGCGTATTGCCCCTGAGAAAGCTAATAAACCAAGTTTTTTGAATCATTCAAGAGTGTAGGGTGCAATCGTTTTTCTGAATCTTGCCTAATCTTTTTTCAAGGATTACATAAGATAGATAATTTGGTGCTTTGCCATCCTTTCAAGCACATTTTCTTCTCTTTTTTATTCACAGATAATAGGGAAGTATGGGGCCTCTACGTGTTTGGATCTACACATGAGAGAAGATAAAGATTCACTCATTCTTACCCGGTTTTTCACTGAAATACCTTATAAATTTGTTTTCAATGTCTTTCCAAGCATTGGCATCAATAGGAGCGGGGATTTTGCGACGAATATTTGGCCATTGTGTTGCGTATTTTTGATTAACTGCAACCCATTTTTCCATACCAGGCTCGGTATCTGGCTTAATAGCATCGACGGGACAAAAAGGAACACACACGCCGCAATCGATACATTCCGCAGGATTAATGGCGAGAAAATTCTCTCCTTCATAAAAACAATCCACAGGACAAACCTCTACACAATCAGTGTATTTACAGTTTACGCACCCATCAGTTACGACATACGTCATTGTATACCTCTTGTTTTACACACGTATGAGTGAAGATCCCCATATAAGACCTCCGCCAAGGGCTTCATGCAGGATAAGATCCCCAGACTTAATTTTTCCTTCCTGTATTCCCACACTAAGGGCAAGAGGAATCGATGCAGCAGAGGTGTTTGCATGCCTATCAACAGTCATAATTACTTTATCCATGGGAAGACCAAGCGTTTTTGCCACATGCTGAATAATACGAACGTTTGCTTGGTGAGGAATAAGCCAGTCAATATCAGTGACTGCGAATTCCGTATCCTTAAAAATTCCCGCAGCGGAAGATGTAAGATTATTTACAGCATGGCGATAAACTTCTTGACCTGTCATCTCAATATAGCCTGCCGTTTGGGTGGAGCCTACACCTCCTGATGTTTGCAGAATGTTTTGATACTGTGGAGCAGAATTCAGGGTTGTTTTGATAATACCTGCTGTATCATTTTTTTCAGCATCAAATAGTACGGCTCCTGCACCATCACCAAATAACACACAGGTGTTGCGATCCTTCATATCAATAATTCGCGAAAATACTTCCGCTCCAATGAGAAGAATGCGTCTGGCCTGACCAGAGCGGATGTAGGCATCAACAAGCGAAAGCCCCACGAGATAACCTGCACAAGCTGCAGAAATGTCAAAACAAAAGGCATTTGTTGCCCCAACAGCTTGTTGAATCATACATGCTGTGGCAGGAAAGGTTCTGTCAGGGGTTGTGGTTGCAACAATAATGGTATCAATGGATGAAGCTCTAATACCTGCGCCAGTAAGAGCTTCTTTTGCTGCCTTAGCTCCTAAATGTGAGGAATTTTCACCCTCAGCAGCAAAGTGACGTTGACGAATCCCCGTACGACTAAAGATCCATGCGTCAGATGTGTCTACAATACGGGACATGTCATCATTTGTGAGAATTTTCTCAGGTAAATAATGACCACACCCCCGAATCACTGCCCGCATTAATCAAAAACCACAGTTAAAATTTGCCGCATTATGCCATTGTTGAGGTATCTTGACTATGGCTCAGAAGATCTTTTTTTAGGCTATTTTCGAGAGAGGAAATGATGCCCTTGGTCATTAACCGCATGGTAATGTGCAGCGCATTTGCAAATGCTTTGTAATCAGCTCCTCCGTGGCTTTTAACGGCAAGATACCGTAAGCCAAGAAGTGGGGCACCATTATAGCTACGCGGATCCAATTTTTGGGTAAGGGTTTTGATGCTACTGCGTAAAAAATAGGCACATATACAAGATAACCAGGATGTCGTGAGCGAACGCTGCAAGTGGATGCGCATAAGCTTGATCGCACCTTCAGCAGATTTAATAGCGACATTGCCGTTAAATCCATCAGTCACAACAACGTCGGCTGCTCCAGCAAAAACTTCATTTCCTTCAACAAACCCTCTAAATATAGCCTTAGGAAGCACACCTTTTAACAAGGAGCGAGTGGTACGAAGAATTTCATTGCCCTTAATATCTTCGGTGCCAATATTCAAAATTCCTACAGTTGGTGCTATCCGATCAAGCATACACGCAGCATAGGCACGCCCAAAGACGCTAAATTGTACCAACTGTTCGGGAGTCGAGTCTATATTTGCCCCTACATCAAGCATGACGCACCTATCTTCCAGTGTCGGAAGAAGACCAGCAAGTGCCGGGCGGTTGATACCAGGAAGTGTTTTAAGTATAACCTTGCACAAGCCCATATAAGCCCCTGTATTACCACCAGAAAGAACAGCTTGGCATTGGTTCGTTTGAACGGCTTCAATTGCTAAGCGCATGCTGGTGTTTGCAGAGTTACGCAACGCATAGGATGGCTTTGCATCGGAAGCAATAACTCCTGGGGCATGAAACACATGAAGGCGGGGGTCTGAAGAAGGAAGATTATGCTTTTCCAGGAGAGGAAAGATAAGGTCTTTGTCCCCATAAAGATGAAAAGAAAAGCCTAGGGATTCATCAAACAGCGAAGATATGCCCCGAACTATAGATTCGGGAGCATGGTCGCCTCCCATTGCATCAACGGCTATATGGTGCATATCCTTGACACGCACCAAGATTACTTCGTCTTAGTGTCTATGTCCTTACTGGTGGCTATTTCTGGACGTCCAAGAATGTGACGGCCTTTATAGAAGCCACAGGGTTCACACATATGATGAGGGCGCTTAAGTTCGCCACAATTTGTACACGCAGTTAGGTTCACTGGCTTGAGAGCATGGTGAGAGCGGCGCATATTCCGCTTGGATTTGGAGGTCTTTTTCTTTGGTACTGCCATAGGAATTCTCAAATAATGATAATTATCTTAGCTTTCTATACGAAAAAGCCCCTGATCGCAAGGAGTTTTTACCTTTTCACAGGAAACTTAGGCATGAAATTGTGTGTGCATTAGGCGCTCTGCGAGAGAGTTGTTCGGGTTAAAAAGAACATAGGCGCATTGAGTGTTGTCGCGTACAACTTCGATACGGTGCACATTTGGAATATTTTTGCCGTCGATACTGGCATGAACGGGGCGTTTCTCCGGTTCTTGGATATGAAAAACGAATGCAGATGTATCAGGAACAAGGGCACCATGCCACCGTTTAGGACAGTGTGCATTAATGGCTGTAAGCGGAAGAACATTCGCATTAAAGGGCACAACAGGACCTCGCGCCGAAAAATTATAAGCTGTGCTCCCAGCGGGAGTAGCGACTATCAAGCCGTCCCCAATCAGAGGATCTAAGCGCCTAACACCATCTATGTCTACGGATATTTTTGCCGACTGACCGCTTTGACGCAATAAGGCAACCTCATTAAACGCAAGGTGATGGGATGTTTTTCCCGTACTATCAGCAATTTTTATACGCAAAGCGGGTAGCTTCTGCAACAGAGCATTATTGATAGGGGTAATAATGTCACTTCCTTGGATATAAGGGTGCATGTAAAAGCCCACTGTCCCAAAATTTAATCCGTATAATGGCATTTCAGTACCATAAAACTGATGGAAACAGGATAACATAAAACCATCGCCACCTAAAACCACAATACACTTTGTTTTGCTTGTTACGTCTCGGGGAAAAGCAGAAAAATCCTTGTGTAAAGAGTCATGAACACGTGGCGTATTTTGATAGATAAGTGCAATTCCAGATGGTGTTATACCTCGCATAATAAGGTAAGCTCTCCCAAAATAAATATTATGCCACTGCGTGCACGTATGTTCGAACATTACCAACGAATGCGAATGAGCACAAGAAACTCGTGTGCTTTTTTAAAATTCTGCGCGCAGCACATTGAAAGAACGTTTCCCATGAATCAATCACATCAGACCCCTGTATGCTTATTTTTCCAGGAATAAAGCAGGCACTAATCTATTATTTGATTGTATATAATTCATGTCTAAACTTATTTTCACGATGTGCATTGCCATAAAAAAGGTTGTTTTTCAGTTAAGTTGTAATTTTATGAATAATAATCCTTACCTGATTCTGCTTACACTATTTACCTCATAAGCACAAAGATGTAAAAGGATTCTACGGCTTTTAGTAAGGCTTGTGGGGGTAAAATACTATAAGGTTATCCTTGTGTGTCATTGTGTTTTGCGTATACTTGGGACAGATAAAAATGAACACAATACCATGAGCCTTCCTAACGTCGTCATTTACACAGATGGTGCATGCAGTGGAAACCCTGGCCCAGGAGGGTGGGGTGCTGTTCTTACGCATGGGGATACAAGCAATGAGCTTTCAGGGTTTGAACCTGAAACAACAAATAATCGTATGGAACTCATGGCTGCCATTGAAGCGCTGAGGGCTCTCAAAAAAACATGTGCGGTAACGATTGTTACGGATAGTCGCTACGTTCAGGATGGCATAACACAGTGGGTACATGGTTGGCAAAGTAAGGGCTGGAAAACAGCTGCGAACAAGCCAGTGAAAAATATTGATTTATGGCAAGCGTTACTAGAAGCTGTAACGAAACACACTGTGACCTGGGAATGGATAAAAGGACATTCTGGGCACGAACTTAATGAGCGAGCAGATGCCCTTGCGCGTAATGCCATCATTCAAGCAATGATGGCAGGGTAGGGCTGGTTTTTCTATCTGTATGCCCTGCCAAAAAGCCTCCTGTGTGAACAGGAGGCTTTTTCTTGTGATTACGGTATCCCACATGTCATTTACTGATCGAGAAAACTCCGTAACTTTCGCGAACGACTCGGATGTTTGAGTTTACGAAGGGCTTTGGCCTCAATTTGACGAATCCGTTCGCGTGTAACGGTAAACTGTTGGCCAACTTCTTCAAGCGTATGATCGGTATTCATTCCAATACCAAAGCGCATGCGTAAAACCCGTTCCTCACGAGGCGTTAAGGTTGCCAGAATACGTGTTGTTGTCTCTCTCAAGTTACCATGGACTGCTGCATCAATAGGAATAACAGCATTTTTATCTTCGATAAAATCTCCTATTGTTCCATCTTCTTCATCACCAATAGGCGTTTCTAATGAAACCGGTTCTTTTGCAATTTTCAAAACTTTACGAACCTTTTCAAGAGGCATATCTAATTTCTTGGCAAGTTCATCAGGTGTAGGTTCGCGCCCAATCTCATGTAAAATCTGGCGTGACGTACGCACAATCTTATTGATTGTTTCAATCATATGAACCGGAATACGAATTGTTCGCGCTTGATCAGCAATAGATCGTGTAATAGCCTGGCGAATCCACCATGTTGCATACGTTGAAAATTTAAAGCCCCGACGGTATTCAAACTTTTCAACAGCTTTCATCAGGCCAATATTACCCTCCTGAATTAAATCAAGAAACTGCAATCCCCTATTTGTGTATTTTTTCGCGATTGAAATTACTAATCTTAAGTTTGCTTCAATCATTTCTTTTTTCGCACGGGTCATCATGCGATCGCCTTTTTGTACATCTCCAACAACGCGGCGAAATTCTGCAGGTGTGAGACGTACGCGCTCAGAAACATCCATAATTTCTTGGCGAATTTTCAAGATGGCATCGTGATGAATTGTAGCAAAGCTCTTCATCGCAGGGTCTTTGTGTCCTGCTAAACGCTCTAGCCACTCAGGATCAAGCTCTTGGTCTTTATATTCCTTGACAAATAGGTCCCGTGACACATCGGCTTCGATGGCCATCGTGTAAATTTTTGTGTCAAATCCTATAAGACGTCGACTTAAACCGTAGAGCTGATCAACAAGCTCATCAATACGATTTTGGTTAAGGCGAATGCGCCCCATAAGGGTAGCCAGCTTTTTTGCAAGTTCATGATATTTCTTTTCCTTGACAGCATCAGTTTTTTTTCCAGCACGCATGGTGGAAAGGCGATCCTCCGCGATTGGATGAAAATCTTTATAAATTTGGGCGATTTCTGTGAAAACGTCATCAACAATTGGGCGAATATTTGCTTCCATGGCAGCAAGAGAAACAACACCTCCTTCATCAAAATCTTCTTCCTCGTCTTCGGGCTTTATCTCCGCCTCGGATTCCTCAGTTTTGATTGGAGGAGAAGATGTTTGCGGATCAGCACTGAGTAATTTTTCTCTAGGTTCGGGCTTACTTTCCTCTGCATCTTGGGAAGATCCAGTTGCAGCATCAATTTCAGTCATTGAGTCTAGATCGACAATCTCACGCAAGGTCATTTCTTCATTTTCAAGAGCCTCATACCAACCCATCAGTGCCTTGATCGTAAGAGGACTCTCACAAATGGAATGCAGCATGTCTTCGCGCCCTTTTTCAATGCGCTTAGCAATTTCAATTTCCCCCTCACGCGACAGAAGCTCAACTTGCCCCATTTCTCGCAAGTACATACGAACAGGATCATCTGTGCGGCTAACCTCAACATCAGAAACGGCTGTAGAAACAGCTTCTTCCGGTTCTTCTTCTTCTTTTTCAGAAGCAGGATCATCATTCATGTCATCATCATCGTCCGATGATTCAAAATCATCATCGTCATCATCAAGAGATTTGGTATCTACGCTTGTTTTAAGTGATATTCCCTCTTCATCCCCAGCATCAGCGATATCATCGTCATGATCTTCAATAATGCTAATCCCCAAATCAGTTAGTGCTGTTACAATTTCCTCGAGATTTTCAACGACAACATCATCCTTCGGCAACGCTTCGTTAAGTTCACTGTATGTTACATAGTCAGTATCTTTGAATTTTTCAGCGATTTGCTGAATCACTTGCTCAATATCAATAGTTGTATTTTGTTCTGTTGATTCATGTACGTGGTCTGACATATGTTTTCTTCTCCAAGCTTACAGGTACTTATATATCTGATGATCCATCAATGCGCAATCCTTCAGCCATTTCTTGTAGCATTTTTACACGCTCCCATGCCTTCGGATCCATCGTGTTATGTAGGTCATTTAGGGCAATTTTCAAGTCAGCTTGGAGACTATGCAAATTTTTGTAAAGTGCAAATAACTCTAACCACCCCGTATAAAGTTTTTCTAACGGTGTGTCAGAATGAATGAAACGGTGATGAACACTTAAAGATTCATCATAAATTGAAGACCACAAGGGACGGTCGCGGCAGTGTTCAAGGTAGTCACCTAATACAGAAAGATCATCATGTGCCTCATAGTAATCAATCAATGTATCGCGAAAACCAATGATTTGTTCATTATGAATAGGCATTTCTATAAGTTGTTTGTGTACACTCTCCAGAATATCAGGACGTAACATTACAATACGCAGTAATAAACACTCTTGAACATATAGCCTGTTAATAAGCATTTTCGGAATTTTCTTAGGAATAGTGGTAACGTGACGAGAGAAATTTCTTACTGGGACACGAAAGTGTTCAGAAAACATGGTTTTAAAATAATGACTGAATTCCTCTCGGGTAACATTATCGCGAATATTATGGGCATATCCCGCAAGTTTTGTCCGTAGTGAGGACAGCTGTTCAGGTGTGGGAGAGGGGCTGTTTTTTGTGTGCAAGTCCCATAAAAACTGGCTAACGGGAAGAGCATTTCCATAACGTTCGCGAAAAGATTCAGAGCCATTTTTGCGCAAAAATGTATCGGGATCGTCACCGGTATCCAACAACATGACATGCAACCGTCTGTGTGCATTTAAATAAGGAAGTGCCTTTTCAACCGTACGATTGGCAGCCATTACACCAGCTTTATCACCATCCATACAAACAACAATTTCTTCCCATCGTCCCCACAGAAGATGTAACTGATCCTCTGTAATAGCCGTTCCCATGGGGGCAACACTTTCGCAAAACCCATGTTGATGCAATTGAATCACGTCAAAATATCCCTCAGCGACAAGTATTCGGCGCGATTTTTGGGGGGCCTTCAGAGCAAAGTTCATCCCATAAAGGTTCAACCCCTTGAGGAATAAGGGGGTTTCTGGGCAGTTGATGTATTTTGCAGAATCGTCACGCAGGGTTCGTCCACCAAAACCAATGACACGCCCTTGATTGTCAAAAATCGGAAACATTAAGCGTGATCGAAAGCGAGGATAGGGCGCCCGTATAGTGTCCTGAGGTGAAATGAACAAGCCGGCCTCGACACACTCTTCGGTGGAAAAACCTAGATTAGCTAAACAGTCCGCAAGCTCACCATGGACCGGGGTAACACCTAACCCAAAACGTTTAATACTTGTGTCAGAAATCCCTCGTTGATTAAGGTAGTTACGTGCCTCAATGCCCTGAGCACCGCGCAAGTGATCTCTAAATAATCGGGCTGCTGCCACGTTAAGGGAACGCAAGCGATCTTTTAGACCACGCTTTTCCCCAGGTATATCTGCTTGCATCATGGGTGGCACAGAAAGTCCTGCACGTTGTGCATAAAGCGCAAGAGATTCCATAAATGAAAGGCGTTGTGTTTCTTTGATAAATCCCAGTGCGTCACCATGCGCCCCACAGCCAAAGCAGTGATAAAATCCCTTGCTGTCGTTAACAGAAAATGAGGGGGATTTTTCGTTATGAAAGGGACAAAGTCCTTGAAATTCATGCCCCTTTTTACGCAACTTGACTTTTTCGCCAACAATTGCGGATAAAAGCACACGCTGATTAATCTCGTCAATAAAGGCGCGTAAATCAGGCTTGCTGCTATCCATTTAGAAAGGTTGACGGAGCTCTACAGGAAGATATACCGTACAACGACTTTGATCGTCAAACAGTAACGTAAGCGGAACCATATGACGATCTTGCAATTTTTTCTTCAAACCGAGAAGAAGCAGGTGTTTGTCACCAGGTTGAAAAACAATTTCTTTGCCCGCAGGAATATGAAAGTCGCCAATTTTTCGCATTTGTAGCGTCACGCCATTAGTTGTATTTTCCCGAATTTCCACAGTCTTTGCAACGGGTGTGATCACATGTGTAATGTAGGCCCCTGTTTTAGCACCCTTAATGCGCATATAAGCAGCAGAAGTCTCACCTGTTGAAGCCCTTGCCCAAAAATTACTGACAGCAACGCCATTGGGGCATAGAACTTTTCTCACATTCGTGCCATGCATAGCTGTCGATGCATCCGGTTTGTCAGAATCAGGAGATGATGGCCCTACGGGTGACGCTTCAGCGTATGCAGGTACTGTTCCCAAACAAAAAATAATAGAAAATATGAATCGCAATTTCATAGCAATTACCCTAAAAATGTAGGTTAAGCATATCGTACTTAGTGTCTTTTTGCAAGATTTGTTAGTGAATATCACACCAATTTTGGCCAATACCATAATCAACGACTAATGGGACAGAAAGCTTGACAACAGAAGCCATGACCTGCTGACAGCGGATTGCCACATCCTGGGCAAGCGATTCTGGTGCCTCAATAATCAGTTCATCATGCACTTGCAAAAGAGTATGGGAATTTGGATATTCATGCTGTAAAAGCGCGTGAATACGAATCATAGCAAGCTTAATGATGTCAGCATTACTTCCTTGAAGGGGAGCATTAATTGCCTGACGTTCAGCAAATCCTCGCAAAGAATGGTTTTTGCTTGCAATAGAAGGTGTATAACAGCGTCGTCCAAAAAGAGTAGTGACGTATCCTTTTGTACGTGCGCAACCAATCATTGTATCCATATAACCCTGAATACCCGGATAACGGGCGAAGTAAGCATCGATGTATGCTTGGGCTTCATGACGAGAAATTTTGAGTTGTCGTGCAAGCCCAAAGGCGCTAATGCCATAAATAATACCAAAGTTTATAGCTTTTGCTTGTGAACGAAGCTCCTTCGTAACCGCTGTCAAGGGAATATCCAGAACCATGGAGGCAGTTAGTGCGTGAATATCCTGTCCCTGGTTAAAGGCATCACAGAGGGTTCTGATTTTGGCCATGTGTGCAAGAAGCCGTAACTCAATCTGTGAGTAATCTAAGGAAATTAAAGACATTCCTGGGGCGGCCACAAAAGCTTGACGAATTTTTCGCCCCTCTTGGGTGCGCACGGGAATGTTTTGAAGATTTGGATCCGATGACGACAGGCGCCCTGTAGATGTGATGTTCATAGAAAAAGACGTATGCACGCGACCCGTGTGTGGATTAATCTGGTTGGGAAGTGCATCGGTATATGTCGATTTGAGTTTTGATACTTGTCTCCAATGGAGAATTTTTTCTGCGATTGTAATACCTTGAGCCGCCAAGTCTTCAAGCGTTGCTGCGTCTGTCGTCACTTTACCTTTCTGCGGAGAAGGCAAAGCAAGTTTATCAAAAAGAATCTCACCAACCTGTTTAGGAGATCCGACATTAAATTCCATTCCAGATAACGTAAAAATTTCTGTTTCTGTTTCTGCTATTTGCTTTTCAAGTAAACGACTCATGCTATTTAAAATAAGTGCGTCGCAGGTAATGCCCTTATATTCCATCGCAAGCAATACCGGAATGAGCGGGCGCTCAATCCGGTAATAAAAATTCAGCATACTTGCTTCAATAAGTTCTGTAAGTAAAGAATGATACAGCTGCAAGGTAATGTTGGCCTCTTCGCACGCATAATGCACACGTTTATCAAAAGGAATGTCCGCAAAAGTTTTGGCACCCTTCACCAAGGCGAGTGCCTCCTTAAACAAGAGCGCTTTTTTTTGTAAGTGTCCTTGGGTAATGTCATCCATATTGTGATTAGGTTTGCCACCATTGAGAACATAAGACATCACCATGGTATCATGCACATTTTTCAGCACGACGTCATGACGCAGCAAAACAAGCAAGTCATATTTAATATTGTGACCAATTTTTATAATACTTGAATCAGCAAACATGGGCTTTAAACATGAAAAAATATCCTGGAGCGAAAGGCCATGTGTATTTTTCTCAAGGCTAACGTGATTAAAAAGATCCCCAGTAGGCACAGGAGAGGAAGTGGCAACATCAATATAGTAGGCTGTATCAGACGTAACGGAAAATGACAGGCCAATGAGCGATGCTTGCATTGCATCACGGGATGTTGTCTCTGTATTTAGGGCCACAATCCCATATGCATAAATCTTATCACGAAGGGTGTATAGATCCTCAAGGTTTGTAATTGGAAAGTATGTTCGCGTTGCTGGAGCAGAAACGGAAGGTCTGTCAGGGTGTAAAGAGGTACCATCAGTATCATCTAAAAAAAGAGAAGGAGAGGCATCTTTCAACCACCCCTCATTCTCCACACGTTTTATCAGTGTTTTAAAGGAGTGATTTTCTAAAAACAAACGCAATGTATTCGCCTCAGGGGCTTTCCAAACAAAATTGGCAAGGGAGTCTGTCACCGGCACATCATCCACCAATGTTACTAACTGTTTTGATATATGGGCTTTGTCGGTATTATTCGCCAATGCTTCCCGTCTTTTGGGTTGGGCAATTTGATCAATGTTTGCAAGAAGATTTTCTAAAGTACCAAACCGTATGATAAGCTCTGCCGCAGTTTTAGGCCCAATACCTGGAACACCAGGAATATTATCAGATGCATCCCCACACAAAGCTTGTACATCAATAACTTTATCGGGACTAACACCAAATTTTTCCTCAACGGCATTATTATCAATACGTTTGTTTTTCAAAGGATCAAAAAGATCAATGCCGGGCTGAATGAGCTGCATCAAGTCTTTGTCTCCGCTGATAATGCATGTCGGGCGATTCTGAGCTACTGCAAGGCGCGCATAGGTTGCAATGACATCATCGGCTTCATAGCCTTCAATGCGAACCTCTGTAACATTAAAAGCATGGCAGGCCTCATGGATGAGTGAAAACTGAGGAATGAGAGCTTCAGGAGGGGCAGGGCGATGCCCTTTGTAGTCAGGGTAGATATCGTGGCGAAAATTTTTACGCTTTGCGTCAAAAATTACAGCAATATCTGCATCTTTGTTATCAAGCAACACCCGCAACAGCATATTACAAAAACCATAAACAGCATTAACGGGAGTTCCATCAGAGCGTGTCATAGGAGGAAGTGCGTAAAAAGCCCGAAAAATGAATCCTGAACCATCAATGAGGATAAGCCTTTTTCCTGTGGATGACATAGCAGATATCCTAGTGATTACAGATCTAACCGGTAATACGAAGGCCTGTTGAGCCAAAACCAGCAGATCCCCTTTCTGTATCATTTTCAAGAGAGTCCTGGAGGTGCCAGTTCACGCTTGCGTGAGGGGAAACAATCATTTGTGCTATACGCATTCCATGCTCGACTATAAAGGTAGCATCACCATGATTGATGAGAATAACCTTGATTTCACCGCGATAATCTGCATCGATTGTTCCTGGACTATTCAGAACAACCACGCCGTTGCGTGCGGCTAATCCTGAACGCGAGCGTATTTGTGCTTCATAGCCTGGCGGAAGTGCCATACAAAATCCTGCAGGAATCACGGCTGATTTTCCAGTAGCAATTACAATAGGAACTTCAATTGCAGCAAATAAATCCATACCGGCACTTTGCGGTGTTGCATAAGAAGGCAGCGGGAGGTTTCGGCCATGTTCCAATTTTTCAATGGTTACAGATGTTGACATACCGTTTTTTCTTTCATGAATCTTCCTCCTGTTTTACTCCAGTCTAGCGGCAAATCAACCCTTGATTCGTTCTGATGGAAGGTTTCCCTTTTTTAGCTGAAAACGATGGAGGATTAAAAATCCAATAATAGCAATACTCGCAGCAAATGTTCCGACAACAAACGGTGCAAAAGTTCCATAGCTATGGGCACATTCACCTGCCAAGGCATTGCTCGCATAAAGGGTTAGTCCTGTACTTAAAGCAATTAATGAAAAACCAGTACCGCGGGCATGTGCCGGAAGAAGATCAGAAATAGTAGCTTTCAATGTACTGTGAGTCATCGCCATTTCAACACCAATCAGCATAATACCAATCCCCATAGACTCAGGAGTATTTGCATAAATAATGATAAGATTGGCTGTTATCAGGACTATTAAACCCATAATGGCCATACGTATTTTTCCAATACGATCAGCAAGAATGCCTGCAGGATAAGCACAAACCGCATGCACACAGTTGATAATGCCAAATATGTAAGGAAGCCAATTTTTGGTCCACCCAATGTCGCGGGCACGATACAAAACAAAGCTTTCACTAAAACGGGCGAACATCAAAATATTTAGAAGTGCCAGTGTAACCCAATAAAGGGTTGGCATTGTAAAAAAAGAGGTAAACGCAAATGGTTTAGATTGGGACTTATTTACCAAAGCGCTGTTAGGCGAGGGGGTGCGCACCATAGTGAATAAAACGACTAAAGAAAGAGCAGCAGGAAGTGTAGCACATGCAAAGATTAGGCGATAATTGTTACTCGTATGTGCAAGCATAGAAGAAGCTATAACCGCCCCACATACAGCACCCAGGCTCATTAACGACTGGCGTAGTCCGTAACTTTGACCGCGCATCGGTTGTGAGGAAAGATCTGCAATAATGGCATCGGCAGGTGCCGCCCGTATTCCTTTACTTAAGCGATCAATAAAACGTGCCATAAAAACCCCACCTATCCCTGTGGCGCAGGCAAATAATAACTTTGCCGCAGACGTTAGGGCAGTTCCCATAGCAAGAATGCCAATACGGGATCGGAAAATATCAGAAACAATCCCTGAAAAAAACTTCATAAAAAATGCGGTAAAACTTGCAATACCCTCAAGGTTACCAACCTGACGTAGATTTGCTCCAAGTTCATCCGTTAGAAACATCGGGAGAATTGAAAAAACCATAAACGATGACATAGTCCACAAAAAAGCCATCAAGGAAACACCCCATAGCTGAAGACGGACGTTCTTAGGGTGTGTGACGGCTTTTGCCTGTACTGCGTTCAGTGACATGTTTGGAGATCTGTTTTTCTTTTTATAGGGCACCTTTTAACTCAGAAAAAGGGCTTTTACCATGGCCAGGCGTAAAGGAAAACAAGAGCTTTCCAAGCAAATAAATGCCGTTTGATGTAACCGTGAATGAAAGAGTTTTACCTGGAATTGTGATTGCAAGAATTTTTACAGCAGCAGCCCAGGCATTAAGCGTACCCTGGCTAATGTTAGGATGATCGTGCAAGCAATCTAATGCCTTAGAAAAAGATTCAATAGATATATTTGCTTGGATATATCTATTGCCGCTTTTATCCAAAAGAATGCGCGCAGAAGCAGCTAACTCTGAGGCTTTCCAGCGCACTGTAAGTGTTGGGATAGTGATTGTCTCATGCATAAAGGCATTCAGTGCCTCGTTATAGGGAAGAACAAAAGTGCCTTCAATAGTATCTATATCATGATTTTGATTCCCCGAAAGAAACAGCTTGTCTGCGGAAAAATGCACACGTGATGTCATCCCGGACTCACTGCGGCGGCGGGCCCGTACATTGTAAGCTGTATACGCATAGAGGCTTTTAGTGCTTAGAAACTCAAGCTTTAAGCGCTCAGCAAAAAAACGATCAACGAGAGGATCATGGTCAACGCGAGAAAGAGTCACACGCGAGTTTTGAAGCTGGGCTTTAGTTTTCAGCCCGGGGGTCATTATCTCACAAACAACCTTTTCTGGATTGGTAACTGTGACATTTTGCCCCTTCCACCAGTTCAACATAAAGCGCGTGGGCTGAGAAGCAACAAGCGAAAAGTTTGGAAGCTTCGCGGATTTTGGCGTTAAAGCTAAGTGGGAAACTGTCACATATGGACGGAAAAGATAGTGTCCCACGTGGGTATCGCCCATGCTTACGCGAAGACCTCTTTTTTTTCCCTTCATAAGAGCAAGTGTTACAATTGCAGGGGTTTTTTGGGTAAAATACACATGTCCAAAACCGTAAATGACAGCCACGAGGCCAAGCACGTAAAGAATTTTTTTTATCATTCGTATTTCTTCCTAGCAGTTAAGGGACTATTCTGTGCGTTAATAGCGGAGTGAAGCGTTGCAAGAAATGACTCTTTTGTCATCCCCGGTTGAATAGGGTCTTGAAAGATGACTGAAATACAACCAGGTTTCTTGATAATAGCGCGTCGGCCCCAGTATCTTCCCGAATCCAATGTTACAGGTATTACAGGATATTTCAAGCGTGCATAGAGGAGCCACACACCTGATTGAAGCGCGGGAGAGTCACCGTGATTTACTCGTGTTCCCTCGGGAAAAATAATAACAGGACGTCCCTCGTGTAAGCGTTCATTGGCTTGTGCAATAAAAGACCCTATAATATTATGCTTTTTTTTTCGATTAATAAGAATTGCTTTAAAGCGTCGTATATACAACCCCAAAATGGGAAAAAAGATTAGCTCACGCTTGGTAACAATGGCAGGAAAGGAAATAATTCGAGGGAAAATCATAGTATCCCATGCTGACTCATGCTTGATAGCGTAAATGCAGGGTTTATTTGCGATATTTTCTTGACCCAGAATTTTATAGTCTAATCCCATCACATACTTACATATGATATGAAAAATATCCGCACACAAAGCGGGAACAAAGGAGATATAACGCATCGGAAAAAGTAAGAGAGGCGTGAGTATGAGTAACATACTGAGGCTTACCGAATATAGGGTAAAATCAAAAATAATTGATCGAAAAACACGAAAAAATGTCATTAGAAGGCGAATGAAGGCTTTTCTGGTAAAAATCGAACCACAAGATACTTTAAATATTCGCGCATGAGAAGACGAAAAATGCCTCGCGACCAAACATGTTTTCCGTGCATGGCTCTTGGAACAACATTATGGGGAATTATCCGATAGGCTGAAGGTAGCACACGTTGAAATTCAATAAGGCTACGGGGCATGTGATAGCCCGCCGTAATAAGACGAAGTGAACGAATGTTGTTTTGCCTCAACCACACATATGTTTCCTCCGCATTTTGTCGTGTATTTTCCGCATTCAATCCAACAAAAACACGGGTGTAAATATCCGCATTTTGTGCCCGACTACGCAAGAGTCTTTTGACATCAAGCTGTTGGTAAACTCCCGAAATAAAAAGCTTCTCCCCATACTTTGCACGTAAAAGACCAAATCCAATCTCAATACGATCGGCACCCCCTGTGAGAACCACCAAGGCTTCTGTATGTTGATTGTCGTATTTCCCTGGGGTTTGGACATGATGTGCGAACCAGGCAAATCCCCCGATAAAGAGGATTACCCCCATTAGTATAAAAGTTTTTATAATAAACTTAAGCACATTTAGCCTGCTCATCGCGCCTGATATAGGTTTTCCCATGCGCCAACTGTACGTGAAAAAAATATGATCAAAAAGAAGATTTTTTTTTAAGCCTCAGAAACCCATGTATTACCCCATGCATCACGAAGACGGCCACAACACTGAAATATGATGTGATTTAGACGACTGATACTCGGGAACCTCAACCAAGCCATCCGGTGTATGCCTTGCTTCGTCAAGATTTAAGCCAGCAATAACCATTGCAGCAGAGCTGTATCCTTTCGTGCATCCAGAAGAACAAGAGCGTAAAGAAGCATCAAGATTAATATTCTTAGACTCACGACTAAGCAGAGCATCGATCAATGCGCGTGAAAACCAGATCAGATCATCGGAAGAAAGGCTTCCCGTTCTTGCTGTAGTCAAAGATTGCTGCTCATCGTCTGATAAAGCCTGCCTAGAAGCCTTACAGGTTTCGAGCAAAGATGTGGCTAAACCAAAGCCCAAGAAAATGGTATATATCCGCATTCATAAAAAAATTAATTAACTCTTACTTCAGAATAATAGAATTTAGCTAGCAAAACGTTAAAAGATGGTCATATGATCAGATAATACTTGAGAAAACGTTGAGAAAGATTGTCTTGCACCTAAACACTAGGAAGACTAGGCTAGGTCAAAAAGAGATTTTTTGAAAAACGATGGATATGCGTAAAGAAACCTGGTCCCTTGTTACGATCATTCCTCAAACAGGTTGGAACATAGAGGCAATAACGGCACACTGCGAGTCCCAAAATGCCTGGGATCTTGCAGACCACCTGCAGATAATCAGCGGGGGTGATATTCATAAATTACAAGCTATTTTTTTCTCTACCCTGGATAGTCATTGTACTCACACGATTGCTAAGGCGCGTGGGGAGGAGGCTTGGGGAATTACAGCAACTATGGAAAAGTTGTTATGTTCCCGCTATATGCTCATGAGCTCCCACCCTAAGTGCTTTGAGGAGACCTATCGTGATCTTTCCCGCCCACAAAATGTTATCCAGAGTATGCGTATCTTAAACCAAACTACGGATTCTTTCTGGCGCTTTTGTGGCGATCGCAGTACAGACATGAATTACTATACAAAACGAGGAGTTTTAGCCTCTGTTCTGGGGGCTACAACATATGCCTGGATGAAAGGGATGCGCAATGATCAAGAAATCGCCCAGGAGGTTTCTAAAAATTTGGGTTATGCTCTCGCGTTAGGTAAAATAAAAAAACAAACGGGGAAGTACTTTGCTTCTTTGATTGTTAGGGGGAAAACAAAGATTTTCAATTTTTTTTGATACCCATTTGTGTTAGTGGGTTTTATTGTTATGTGCTTTCATGTAGATCACATATGCTTCATTTTAGGAGAACAACAACCAATGCTCCCTCTTGGCCATGCCAATGCGTCCCCCCAACCATTCATTCACCTTATGGTTCACAGTTCATTTTCCTTAGCAGAAGGTGCTATTCATCCGAGTGACCTTATTGACTGGTGTGTCACGAATGCTATGCCGGCAGTGGGTTTGGGAGACACTGGAAACCTTTTTGGAGTTTTCCAGTTTTCGCAAAAAGCCATCAAAAAAGGCATTCAACCCATCATTGGATGCAAGTTACCATTACACATCCCGGCCGGAACATTAACGCCTCCCTCGCGGACTCTTAATGGCCATGTATTTTTTCTCTGTAAAAATGAGGCAGGCTATCGAAATTTAACGAAACTTTCTAGCCTTCATTATAGACGTAACTATGAAACACAAGAGGGCACTTTACTTCTTGATGACCTTGTAACACATGCAGAAGGCCTGATCGTTCTTCCAAGCGGAGATGGGGGAATTCTTAATGAAGCAACCCAGAGTCAAACAAGTGCTTACCTAAGAATATTGGGAGAAAAACTTCTTAGTATTTATGATGATAATATATACATAAACATTGAGCGGCATGGTTTTGAGTATGAAACAATATCAGAGCCTTCACTTTTGAATCTTGCTGGTGAACTTGCCATTCCTCTTGTGGCAACGAATGAGTCGTTTTTTATCAATCCCAATCAGCAAGAAGCCCACGATGCTTTGCTTTGTATTGCTGACGGGCGCTATGTTAGTGAACGGGATCGGCGCACATCCCATCCTTCATTTTCCCTTAAATCAGCGTCAGAAATGGCTGCGCTTTTTGCAGATCTTCCAGAGGCAATCACACACACTATTACAATCGCTAAGCGATGCGGATTTGCTGTTATGCCGCACGATCCAATGTTACCTCCATTTCCCTGTGAGCGCTCTGAACAGGAGGAGCTGCGTCAGCAAGCGCTAAAAGGACTGGATATTCGCTTAAAGCAGCAGGTTTTTACCTCACATATGACTGGGTCTGAACAATCAGAACGGCGCAAACTTTACGAAGACAGACTTTTGTTTGAATTGAACGTAATTAATACTATGGGGTTTCCTGGTTATTTTTTGATTGTTGCTGATTTTATTACATGGGCAAAAACACAAGGAATTCCTGTTGGACCGGGTCGTGGATCCGGAGCAGGGTCTGTGGTTGCATGGGCACTAACCATTACTGATCCAGATCCTATTCGCTTTTCTCTTCTTTTTGAACGTTTTTTGAATCCCGAGCGCGTTTCGCTGCCGGACTTTGATATTGACTTTTGCCAAGAACGTCGGGATGAAGTCATTAACTACGTGAGACAAAAATATGGTTCCGATCGTGTGGCGCAAATCATCACGTTTGGTAAGTTGCAAGCCAGAGCTGTTGTGCGTGATGTAGGGCGTGTTTTGCAGATGCCTTATGGTCAGGTAGATCGCTTAAGCAAATTAATCCCGAACAATCCAGCACAACCTGTTACGCTTAAAGAAGCAATTGCCCAAGAACCAAAGCTTCGCGAAGAAATTGAAAATGACGAAACTGTTGGGCAACTAATGAAAATTGGCCAACAACTTGAGGGACTCTACCGTCATGCCTCCACCCATGCAGCCGGTGTTGTGATTGGAGGAAAGCCCTTGGATGAAGTTGTGGGAATCTACTACGATCCCAAAACAGGTACACCTGCTACCCAATTTAGTATGAAAGATGTGGAATCAATAGGACTATTGAAGTTTGACTTCTTAGGATTAAAAACACTTACAGTTCTTAAAGAGTCTGTAGGTCTAGTTGCTTTTCGAGGGATGACGGTCGATCTTGAACACTTGCCCCTGGATGACACACGTACGTATAAACTCCTTCAAGCCATGGAAACAATTGGCGTTTTTCAGCTAGAAGGTGCAGGAATGCGCGAAACATTAGGGCAGGTAAAGCCTGATCGCATTGAAGATATTATCGCGATTATTTCTTTGTATCGCCCCGGACCAATGGATAATATTCCCAAGTACGTAGCGTGTAAACATGGGAGAGAAAAACCTGATTATTTACACCCTATGCTGTCTCATATTCTGAAAGAAACATTTGGGGTTATTATCTATCAGGAACAAGTAATGGAAATTGCTAAGGTACTTTCTGGATATACCTTAGGAGGGGCAGATTTGTTGCGTCGTGCGATGGGGAAAAAAATCAAGTCCGAAATGGATACCCAGCGTCAGTTATTTGTAGATGGGGCAAAAAACAATGGTGTTCCTCAAGCACAATCTTCTGCAATTTTTGATCAGGTGGCAAAATTTGCTGGTTATGGATTTAATAAGTCACATGCTACTGCTTATGCCCTTATTGCTTATCAAACAGCTTATATGAAGGCTAATTATCCGGTTGAGTTTATGGCAGCAACCATGACCCATGATATGCACAATACGGATAAGCTTGCCAATTACCGTCAGGAGCTTTCGCGGTTGGGTGTTGGTCTTTCATGCCCTGACGTAAACACGTCTTATGTACACTTTGGTGTGGGTGGGGACACAAAGGAGAACCCCACATATGTTCGCTATGCGTTAGCGGCAGTGAAAAATGTTGGCGCTTCTGCCATGCAGGCGCTTGTTAGTGAACGCCGTAAAAATGGGAAATACAAGTCTTTAGCAGATTTTTGCGCACGCGTTGATGCGCGACAAATCAACAAGCGCCAGTTAGAGAGCCTTATTCTTGCTGGGGGTTTTGATAGTTTACATCCCAACCGACATGAGCTGATCATGAACGCTGATCGTCTCCTCGCGCACATTCAAGCAGAAACACAGTTCCGTGAAAGCCCTCAACAGGCCTTATTTGAGGGTAGGGGTGTTTCTCAATCCACATTACAGCTTGTGTCTTATCCCAGCTGGTCAAACGCGGAGAAACTTAAGCATGAAATGATAGCCCTTGGGTTTTATCTTTCTAGCCATCCTCTTGAAGAATTTGCAGGAGAACTGAAAAAACATGGGGTCATTACGTATGCGATGCTTGTCACGAAAATGGCTCTTCAAAAAGAAGGATCTTTCCGTCTAGCAGGGGTTTTATCAGGCAAAAAAGAGCGCTTATCCAAGCGTGGTAATCGTTTTGCATTTACTCAGTTTTCCGATGAATCGGGGAGTTTTGAGACTACTTTATTTGCGGAAAATCTCGAAGCTATTCGAGAAGACCTGATCCCCGGTCATATATTTGTAGTTGATGTAACTGCATCAGTGATTGATGAGCAAATACGCCTTACTACAAAAGGGATTCGCCCGTTTGAGAGCTTATTTCAGTCCACACGAGAGGTGCTTACGTTGCGATGTTCCCATAGGGAAAGCCTTTTGCATATTAGCGCTACTCTTTCCGGGTGTAAGGCAGGAAAAACGCAGATTATCATCCATGTTTTTGCCGGAGATCACATCACTGTCGTTCAGCTTCCTGGGGGATATACATTAGACACGAATGCTCTTAGTAGTCTCGCTCGCCATGAAGTATCAGAAACAACCGCAACTTAACTTGCATTTCATTTGCGGATTTGGATAGAAAGTGTAGATTAGAAAAAAAACGAAAGAGGCAGGGGTAATCAATGAAATCCACCATCAAGCGTATTGGTCTGATTACAAGTGGAGGAGATTGCCCTGGCTTGAATGCCCTCATTCGTACAGTAGTACAGTCGGCCGCCCAGAAGAATATTGATGTGATAGGATTGCCCCATGGAATCCCTGGCCTTATTCAGGATCATCCTCAGGCATTGGCTCTTGATGCATCGTATGCTTCTGCACAAATGATCCAACGAGGGGGATCGCGCCTTGGTGGTTTTATCCGTAAGATATATGCCCCTTTGGATGCACTTACAGAACAAGAGATAGCAGAACGCGTGGTCTCTTCACTCAAAGTTCTTGGTATTGATGGACTGATTGCAACGGGGGGAGATGGAAGCTTTGCGATTATATCGGGTATTCTTCAGCACACGGATGTGCCGTTTGTCGGCATTCCCAAAACAATCGATAATGACGTCCCCGGAACAGTTTATGCTTTGGGTTTCCAATCGGCTGTTTCCAATGCCGCAGATGCGCTGATGAAGGTTGCAGATACCGCAGAAACACACCAACGTATTATCGTTGTTGAAACTATGGGGCGTGAGGCTGGTTTTTTACCCCTACATGCGGGGCTGGCTGCTGGAGCCGATGCCATTCTTTTACCCGAAATTCCCTATGATGCGAACGACTTCATTACGCACATCCGAACGATTTATGCAGCACAAAAATATGCTGTCGTGGTGGTCAGTGAGTCGGCTAAACTGCCTGCGGGAGAGGTTTCATCTATTAATACACCGGACGGGCAGGCGCGTTTTGGCGGCAGTGGAGAAAAATTCGCCCATTATATTCATGCCTGCACGGGAATTAATACCCGCCACTGTGTCTTAGGACACATCCAACGAGGAGGGGCACCGAATGCTTTTGATTCCGTACTTGCTGCATCCTTTGGCACGCAAGCGGTAAAGTCACTTTGTGTGCACCAAAAAAATGTGTTTGTTTCGTGGAATGGATACAGCGTTGATGTCAAAGACTTTACAAGTATCACAGGTCAGATTAAACGTGTTCTCCCCACAACGTTGGAACTTCGTGCGGCGAATTCTCTTGGCATTTACTGTGGTACAACCATCGAATCAACTGCACAAGAACGATGAATGATGAGAGCCAGGATATTATGTATTCAGGAGACCGTGTATTAATGTATAGCTTGCTATGAGCACAAAATCTTCGCAAAAAATTACGTTTGTTATCCACGCCCTGCAAATGGGAGGTGCTGAGCGTGTGTTGACATTTTTGGCGAATTCTTTAGTCGAGCGTGGCTATGATGTTAGCATTATAACCCTGGACTCATCAGAGCGTGGCTCGTATTTTCCTATAAAGCCAGGCGTTGATGTTACATACCTTAATGTTCTAACAGCCGGTGCGGGAATTGTTAGGCGTTTCTATTCTATTATTCAGCGTTTGTGGATGTTGCGGCGGACACTCAAGCACCACAAGTCAGGCGTAGTGGTTGCGTTTGTCGATATCACCAATATAACAACCCTTTTAGCATCCGTGGGTTTGGGGATTCCCGTGTTGGTAGCCGAACGATCTGATCCTTTTACGCATGTTATTCCTTGTTTTATGAAGATTATGCGTCAAATTACCTATCATTGGGCACATTATGTTGTTACGCAAACGCAAGGAGCGCGTACCTATTTTCAATGGCTTCCTTGTGAAAAAGTGGTTGTGATTCCTAATCCGGTTCCACAGGATAGTCCTCCTCTTTTTGAGGTGCGTACTTGTCAAAAAATTATTTCTGTAGGGCGATTAGTGCCAAGTAAAAACCACGGACTTCTCATACATGCCTTTGCGGCTGTGGCAAAAACGCATCCTACCCTTACGCTTACACTTTATGGAGAGGGGGCAGAGCGCAAAAATCTTGAAAGCATCATCGCAGCGCACAATCTTACGACGCGCGTACATCTTCCCGGAGCTGTATCCCAGGTCAAAAGATACATGCGCAAGGCAGATCTTTTCATTTTCCCATCGGCGTATGAAGGTTTTCCCAATGCGCTGGCCGAAGCAATGGCCGCTGGGGTTCCCGTGATTGCCTCCAAATGTTCAGGCAATACAGATCTCGTGGTTCATGAAAAAACGGGTATCTTGGTTGAAGTAAACTCCCAGGAACAGCTAACCGCAGCTATCATAGCCTTGGCGCAAGATCACGAGAAACGTCAATGTCTTGCCCTGGGTGCGTATTATGCACTGGGTGCGTTTAGACCTGATGTCGTTGTTCAACAATGGGAAGCACTGATTCACAAGGTGCTTACTGGTAAAGCACTGGTTGATTCACCGTAGCACTCAATATTTTAAATTCACATGGTTTACACGATGTGCTATTAATGAATAATTCTCATAGGGAGGTTGTGTAGGTGGTATGACTCTTGCATCAATGAGCGTAACAAAAAGCTGGTTTACAAAAAGGTGGTTTTCTGATTTTTCCTCAACGGCTTCTTCTGAGGAGCGCACACACCGACTGTGGCTGTTTTTTCTAGGATACGCGGTAACACTCGTATTGATCCGCTTCTTCATCATTTTCATATATGGGCCTCAAGCTATTGGGCATGAGGTCACTCGCATGGTCCAGAGTCTTTATCCCACCTGGGATTATACGGCGATTGAATGGGGCACAGAAATGGCCCCCCTGGATAAGTATATGTATTATGCCTTAGGAAAAATTTTTGGATTTAATACGCACACGTTTCGTAGTGCCGCGAATATTGGGAGTATCGGCGTCCTTTATGCTCTCTATCTTTTCGGGCGCACAACCCATCAATCCTCTCGGGTGATTGTTATTACCCTTATACTGTATGCGTCACTACCAACTTTTTTTCTCACTTCAGTATTAGCCAAAAAAGAGAATTTTTTTCTGCTTTTTTATATTCTTTATTTGAGGGAATTGTACCGTTTTCTTGTGGAAAATGCCATCAAACGGGTTATGTGGGCCGCGATTTACTTAACGATCAGCGGATTGTTTGCGCCCTATGCCTACTTTACTCTTTATGGTCCGTTTGTTTATGTGTGGGTCCAACGCCAACATTGTGACTTTACCACTGACCGGAAATATGTTCTTGCTGCCCTTACTATTGTTACCCTGGGCATTGTATCCAGTTATTCTGTGCATGATATTTTCAGTTTGTTTCAGGTGCGCCAACCATTTAATTGGAAGGGTTTTTGGTCATTGGTAGAGAGTTTCTATTGGCAAATACTTGCCTTTGGGGGCTGCACGATGATGATTGTGCGTTCGTGCACACAAGGGTCGTTTTCAGATCCTGAAGGGCAGTTTTTCCTGTGGCTTTGTCTTGTTCCTCTTGTAATCGCATTTTCGTGGATTTTTATCGCCTGCGGTTATTATGTTCCGGCCTGCTGTTTGCTTGGAATGTATGCCCCACTTTTTGTTTTTGGGGTTAAAGTTCATGATACCCTTAAGCGCCTTCATTACAGACGCATGATAAGTGTTAATACGGTAATTGTTTCATTTTGTATCATTTTTGTAGCTGAGAAAATGCAAGGATTTTTAAATCTTAGCCCTTTTAACGTGTTAAGGGCCTTTTCTGTCAACGACTCGTCACACCAAAAAAAGAGCACTTACTCCTCACCCAACCTCATGATTCACAAAGGGGATATTTTATTTATTCAATCCCCTTACCAGGGGGATTTTCCCATCCCTAAAGATTTTCGATGTTCACCGGAGCTTACGCTCACAAAACCCCGTAACTTACGAAAGAAGGGCTTTGTTCCCGAACGAATTTTGTATTGTACACGCACAACAAAGGATTGTACCCAATGAGAAACGTACTCTTGACCTTAGTCTGTTTACTTTCAACCATCGAGGCAGGAGGTGGTACTAGTAATAATAATAATACTACTACTGTAGTTTCTATTCATAAAAATTCTATAGATCATATTACAGGTACTGACCACACTGATGATACTTCATCAAGTGACAGACCCGATCCCCCCGCTTCATTTACCCAAGTTGATAATTCTGATGTGTACCAGAAGAATGAGGATGGAAAAATTACAGGTGATTTTAAGTATAATAAGACTTCTACTAAGGGGTCTGATTCTACAATTTATACTCATTCGTATGTTGAGCGCATAAACTATACTCATAATGATAATGACACAGTAACAATGAAAATCCGCGCGGGTAACAATTTCGAAACAAGACCCCTTACGAATAAACAATTTCATACAATTCAAGGGAAGGGATGGTCCCTTACGCAGCGTGAAGCTCTCAAAGACATTCCACAGACACAGATTGATGACTATATACTCATGCCGGAAAATCAACGCACTGCGGTTGCAGCTCTTCCGGCAGAAGAACGCGCTGCTTTCGTGGGTCTTCCGGCAGAAGAACGCGCTGCGGTTACAGCTCTTCCAACAAATCAACGCGCTGCCTACATGGGTCTTTCGGAGGCGGATCGCTTCACGTTTCTAGCCATGCCGGAAAATCAACGCGCTGCCTACATGCTTCTTCCAGATGCGGATCGCTCCAGATTTATAGCCATGCCGGAAGATGAGCGTGCTGCTGTTGCAGCTCTTCCAACAAATCAACACCGTACCTACCTGGGTCTTTCGGTGCCGGATCGCCGCACGTTTCTAGCCATGCCGGAAAATCAACGTCTTGCCTACATGGGTCTTTCGGTGCTGGATCGCCCCAAGTTTCTAGCCCTGCCGGCAGAAGAACGCGCTGCGGTTGCAGCTCTTCCAACACATCAACGTCTTGCCTACCTGGGTCTTTCGGTGCCGGATCGCTCCAGATTTATAGCCATGCCGGAAAAGCAACGCGCTGCCTACATGCTTCTTCCAGATGCGGATCGCTCCAGATTTATAGCCATGCCGGAAGATGAGCGTGCTGCTGTTGCAGCTCTTCCAACAAATCAACACCGTACCTACCTGGGTCTTTCGGTGCCGGATCGCCGCACGTTTATAGCCATGCCGGAAAAGCAACGCGCTGCCTACATAGGTCTTTCGAATCCGGATCGCCCCAAGTTTCTAGCCCTGCCGGAAGATGGACGCGCTGCGGTTGCAGCTCTTCGAACATATGAACGTTCTGACGAGATAAAAAAATGGCAACTAGCAGCTCTTCCAACACATCAACGCGCTGCCTACCTGGGTCTTTCGTGGACGGATCGCCGCACGTTTCTAGCCATGTCGGAAAATCAACGCGTTGCCTACATGGGTCTTTCGAATCCGGATCGCCCCAGGTTTATAGCCATGCCGGAAGATCAACGCCGTGCCTACCTGGGTCTTTCGAATCCGGATCGCCGCACGTTTCTAACCATGCTGCCATATCAACGCGCTGCCTACATGGGTCTTTCGTGGACGGATCGCCCCAGGTTTATAGCCATGCCGGAAGATCAACGCGTTGCCTACATGGGTCTTCCGTGGACGGATCGCCCCAGGTTTATAGCCATGCCGGAAGATCAACGCCGTGCCTACCTGGGTCTTCCGTGGACGGATCGCCGCACGTTTCTAGCCATGCTGCCATATCAACGCGCTGCCTATCTGGGTCTCCCGGCAAATCAACGTCTTGCCTACATGGGTCTTTCGGAGCCGGATCGCCGCACGTTTCTAGCCATGCCGGCAAATCAACGCGTTGCCTACATGGGTCTTTCGGAGCCGGATCGCCGCACGTTTCTAGTCATACCGGAAAATCAACGTTCTGCAGCTACAGATCTTCCAACACATCAACGCGCTGCCTACCTGGGTCTTTCGTGGACGGATCGCCCCAGGTTTATAGCCATGCCGGAAGATCAACGCGTTGCCTACATGGGTCTTTCGTGGACGGATCGCCCCAGGTTTATAGCCATGCCGGAAGATCAACGCCGTGCCTACCTGGATCTTTCGGAGCCGGATCGCCGCACGTTTCTAGCCATGCTGCCATATCAACGCGCTGCCTATCTGGGTCTTCCGGAAGATCAACGCCGTGCCTACCTGGATCTTTCGGTGCAGGATACCTACATGTTTTTAGCCATGCCGGCAGATAAACGTGCCGCGGTTACAGCTCTTCCGAAAAACCAACGTTCTGACGAGATAAAAAGATGGCGACTAAGCCAAGGTTTTGGTTATGGTGGAACCAATACAACGGATCCAACGTCACCTGGGAGGGGGCCTTCTGGTTATACTGAAGGAGCGGGTGATTCTCAAGCTGGGGAAAGCTCTAGTAATATTCCTGCAACTCCTCCTACCCAGAATGCTGCCAACACTGGTGGTAGTGGCTCTTCTGGTGGTGGCTCTTCTGGTAGTGGCTCTTCTGGTAGTGGCTCTTCTGGTAGTGGCTCTTCTGGTCCTTCTGGAAGTATATAAGAGGAATTATCCTTCTGTGCCTTCTTTTAGGAGGCACAGATTATTCTTTGCAAAATCAATGAGGCTTTTGGGTTAACTGGTCATAGACAATATTTTACATAATATTTATTATACGCTTTTTTCCATGTAGATAGATTTTTGTGGATCAGAGAATAACGCATTGAGCTGAAGGTGAAATACATTCCACTTCCAAAGGCTCATCTCTTTCTTTGCAAATACGTTTTTAATTTGCTTTATGATCTTGGTAAGCGCTTCTTTTTTTTCTGGCTCTCTCAAAACTGCATTTGCATAAAATGCCTCAAGTCGGGGAAGCACTTGCAAAAGTTTAGGTATGTTTTTTTCACGAACAGCATCGCGCCCTGATTTTTCAAGGGCTTTCATTATTATATATCCTTTCAGATTAATTACTTGTATTTTATTCGTATGTGACTATATATGATTATAAAATATTAGCGTAAATGGATAATATTCATGAAAACAATGCATACACTATCACGATCGTTTCTCCTCTCCTCTTTAGTAATCAGCACTCTTTGTGCCTCATCGGATCCTTCGCTCGAGGCAGCGGCAGCACCCGCCGGACCAGCAAGAACCCCACAAGAAAAAGCTGCTCGCTTAAGAAAAATCGACTGTATTCTGGCCCTCTCCAGTCCATTCCTCCACCCCGTCATTGTCGATGCGCGGCACCTTCCCAATCCTGGCTCTGCTGCTGAGCGGGGTTTGTTAGATGTAGTAAACTATAGGCGCCTCAGCCTGACCAATTCCTTTTCAGCTTTTGCGCCGGGACATGAAACATTACTAGCGAGAGCAAGTGAGCTACGCATGACCATCAGAACCCAAGAAGACTTAGAAAGGGCCCTGAATGGTCTTTCCGCCATGGAACCTGGGGGAGCTCTTGATACAATTAACATTGATTTAGAGATAGCCTACCCTGGCATGGTGTTACCTGGTGGTATCACCTGCGAAAATATTGCTCGGATTTTAGACAGCAATCTCTTTAATTCTGTAAGAAATGTAAACGTAGAGGCTTATTGGATCCTGCATGATAGAAGAGAGGGAAATCCTATCGCGATACGTTCCTCCAATCAAAAAACGAGCATAAAAATTGATAGACGGAGCGGTCTTTTACCAACTCTTAATCGTGCGTGTGAAGAGGGTGGCTCTCTTCATGGACGGAACCTATCATTCAAATTCTCAGATTTTATGGGGGAATTCCGCGATGTGCGAGGTTACGGAATAATACCCGGAATTTTTGATGGGGCCTTCGGAAGGCAGATATCCTCTCTCGATATCTCGCGACATCATCTGAGCGCATCTTTGAGACTCGATCCTATCGCCGTAACACAATTTCTTGAGGCATTGAAGGGCCTTACAAACTTACGAAAATTAAACCTTAACTATTGTTCCCTTGGCAATACATGCTTTCAAGGAATTTTAGGGTTACCTATTATGAGTACCCTGGAAGTATTGGATATGGAGGGTAACAATCTTTCGTCTGAAGGAATAACAAGTCTTGTGGGTGCAAACCCCTTGCCTTCTTTACAGTCTTTGAATCTTTCTGGTTTTCTTCTAAATACTTCCGTGCGCAATACCCTCACCACTGAGGCTGTAGCGCATCTTTTGTGTCTACTAAACCCTCGTTCCTTAAAGGTCGTGGATCTGTCACGAATGAAGGGGAGTTTTCAGTCATTGGCGACAAGTGATGCTGCACCATACTTACGTACCGTAAAAAAACTTAACCTGAAGGCCTCTGACGTAAGGGATGAGGATGTGCAAGGGATATTCCACACTATGCCCTCTTTAGAAAGCGTGGATTTGGTGAACAATAGAATCGGTGATGATGGAGCCCTAGGGATACTGGCAGCAATAAACGAAAGAAGACTACCTGTGAAATATATAGACCTGTCACGTAACTACGTTAGCCCAGAAATTGCAGAACGTCTCACAGCAACTGTAGAGAGCCTCCAAGAACAAAATCCAGGCCTAGCAATAAATATGAGCTATCAAAGTCCAGTAGCAGCAGCGGCGGGTGGATCTTCTTAAAGATAATAACAATGCTTCGGTTACGAGCTTTGAAGAAGAATAACAATAATAAGAAAAACTGATCAAAGAGGAATATGCGAATATGGACGTATTCCTCTTTCCCCTGTTGAGCATCCCCTCACCCCTTGCAAGCCATAAGCAGGCAGCAGGCTTTAAAAAAATAATTCATTTCAGATTAAGTACTTGTATTTATTTCGTATGTGACTATATATAATTATAACAAAATTATTATAGGTTGATAAAAACAATGAAAAAAATACGAACACTGTCACAATCACTGCTCCTCGCATCTCTAACCATAAGCACTCTTTGTGCCTCATCAGATCCTTCGTTCGAAGCAGCAGCACCCGCCGGACCAGCAAGACCCCCGCAGGAAAAAGTCGCTCGCTTAAAAAAAATCGACTGTATTCTGGCCCTCTCCAGCCCATTCCTCCAGCCCATTACTGTTGATGCGCAACATCTTCCTGAGCCTGGCTCTCCTGATGCGCAAAGGTTTCTCAAAAATCTTTCCTACAGAGGCCGCCTAACGCTCACTGGCCTAAATCCCCTAGCAGCTTTCAGACCCGGATATGAAACATTACTGGCAAGGACAAATGCACTAAGCATGACATTTAGAACGCACGAGGCTTTAGAAACTGCTGGACTTGGTCTTGCTGCTCTTGGCCGTTGGAATTCAATCGATACAGCTAATCTCAACATACGTTTATCCGCCCCTGACAATGTTTTAGGGATTTCTTCTGAGCATGTGGGCTTATTTTTGCAAGATAATCCCTTAAATTTTGTTAAGAACCTGAGCGTAAGGATTGACTCTTACGATCTCAGATCCCAAGAACAAGTAGAAATCATGATAAAATCATCACGATTCACAGCAGAGATTACCGTGAGAGATGTCCCTTTTAACCGCTCACTCTTACCAATACTCAAGGAAGCCTCTGAAAGAAACGGTTTCTTGGATCGCAAAGAGCTTTCTCTCCAAATTCCTTACCCTGGTTCTTTCTCTGATGAGGAGAGTATATTGCATTTTCCAGGAATTTTTGAGGGTGCATTCGGGGCACAGATAGTTTCCTTAGAGCTTACTGGAAGAACAATAGCAAATGAAGACTTACAAACGCTCGCAAATCTTCGCGCATTAGAAAGATTAGATATTAGTGACTGTTTGCTCAGTACTGATACTCTTGGCTCTCTCCTGCGGTTAGAAAATCTGAGCAATACGGTAAAGACTTTGGATCTCTCAGGTGCCAGAGTGGATTTATCAAATGACCTCAACATCCTTGAGGCTTTTAGCCATGCGCGGCCGTGGGTTAAGTTAGAGGCATTGAGAGGCGTTAGTGACGACGTCTTGGGTGGGCTTAAAGATTTGGGAGTAGCTCCTAAGTTACCTCCCATAGATCTTTCATAAGATCTTTATATCTTTAAAAACCAATAAACGGGGTGCGTGCTATTATAGTGTGCACCTCTTTTTGTTAAGGAGAACACTCAGAAAAGTTGCCAGAAAAAAGGCGAATACGCCCATTACGGTATATTATCTCTAGCCCCTCACAACAGACTCTCAAATGACCGTATGCATTGATGCCCATAAGTGTTCCCACAGTCTTTGTTCCTTCAGCTTCAAAGATAATATTCTTTCCACGAAAAGCTAAAAGACTATTAACGGATTCCAATAGTTCTGCTTCACCCTTTTCAACAAGATGATGCATCCGCAACCATACGGCAGCAAAAATATCGTGACGCAGACATCGAAGATCAAAGGATTTTCCAGTTTCATCTACACAGCTCGTAACAGGTTGGTCTGTGATGATCATGCTTTCTGCCACATTATTTACATTCAGACCTATCCCCATGAGGAGTATCATGCTTTGGGAATTTCCTTCGTGCATAAGGTTTTCAACCAAAACACCTCCCATTTTTTTTTCTCTCATAAGAATATCATTTGCCCATTTAATTTGCACAAACAGACCATACGCTTGCAAAGCATCGGCAACGGCAACCGTTCCACACAAAGCAACAAAAGGGAGTTTGTCTATCCACTTGCGTGACCACGGAAAGGCACACGTCATGGCTAGCGCCCCTTTAGGTGTAAGCCACGTATTTCCACGCTGACCAATTCCAGCTGTTTGCATGTCAGCTGAAAGCACATGCACGGGATCAGTAAGGTTTAGTGTGCTAACTTTCTTTGATACGATTGCTTTTAATGCTGCTTGCGTTGAAGAGGTTCTAGAAACATGGTGCCACAACACACGGGATAAATCAGCAGTGGGACTATTCAGCCAAGGCTTCATCAATTGCCTCTTTAAGTTTTTTATTTGTTGGCTTTGTTGCTGAACTAAACCAGTCAATAAGTTTTCCGCTTTTACCAATCATGATCTTGTGGAAATTCCAACGAGGTCGGCCTAAAAACCCCACTTCTTTGTTCACCCAGGTATAAAAAGGGTGCGCATTGACGCCTGCAATATGATATTTTTGGGTAATATAATAGGTTGCGTGAAAGATCTCACAGGCTGTGTGGGTGATATCCTCGATTGTACCAGGCTCTTGCCCGCCAAAGTCGTTGCTAGGAATAGCAATCACAACCAATCCCTTGTCTTTATACTCCTGATGAAGAAGCTCTAAATCTTTGAGCTGCGGGGTAAATCCACACTCTGAAGCAGTGTTAACGATCAGCAAAACCTTGCCAAGCAACTTCCCTAGCTCAAGCTTTTCTCCATTAAGGAGCAAAAAAGAAAAATCATATGCAGATGGCATTTTGTCTATTTCAGGTGCATTAAATAATACTTTAGCCTTACACTGAAAAAGCTCGTTCACCTAAGAGAATTTTGTTGGAACAAAAATTTCCAAAAAATCTATCAGAGCGTATAATAATAAAAGTATATATTTACGCATAGCACGGTAATCCAAAAGGAAACCCGGATAAACGTGGGCTTGTTAGGGATAAAGTATGCTGTCAGTGCAAATACGACTAATGCGGGATAGATTGTCTGCAGAAACAATCCCAGCCACTGTGAAAGGCTTGTAAATCCTGTGAGTGATATAATAAAAGTGATTAAGGCGGTAAGAGTGACACTCTGCTGAAAATTTATTCTATTTTTAAGTAATTCCTTTTGTAAAAATTCCCCAAATAATTTCATCAAAACAACAATTGTTGTCAAGCACGCTAAAAAACTTATCATTGCAGCAATATAACGAGATTTTTCTCCTAGAACGGCATCAGATAAAGAAACAATGTAGTTTTCAGGTGGTGCGTGAATGAGATGAGCATTATACTTGCCTCCTAAATACACCAAACCGGAATAAACCATCGCCAGCAGAAGCATGCCCCCTGTTGAAGAAATAATATTTTTCTGCTTATCTAATCGAGTCATTTTACCTGATTCTGACAAAAAGAAACTGCGGGTAGTAAAACCAAAAAAAAGCGCCCCCATCAAATCCATCGTGTGATAGCCATAACTTGCCCCGATCAGCAAGGATTGATGGGGACTTTCCCCCACCTGCACAACAGCAGAAGACGTGAAAAAATTGGCAAAAATAATAATAAAGATACCCACTAACAAAAGGGGGGTGAGGTATTTGCCGATGATCATGATAAGTTTGCGATCAAAAATAACAATAAAGACAGAAAGAGCGCAAAAAATAAGGCTAAAAGACCAAAGGCTCAGCGTGGGATAAATCACCTTAAGACCACCAAACGCGACCAATGTGCATCGGGGGCAAACGCCTAATGGACCAATAAGACACAGCATTAAAAAGCAGATAACCCATCCCACTTTAGGTCCAAGTAAAGCAAAATAATCACGCTGGTTGAAGCCAGAACAAACGGCACTCATTAAACCAATCCACGGAACAATAATGCCCGTAACAAATAATCCTAGATTAGCGTAGAGTGCGTATCCATAGGTCTCAACCCCAATGGCTATAGGAAAAACAAGGTTTCCAGAACCAAAAAACATAGAAAAAACAGCAAAAGAAACAATGGTTATTTTTATTAATGTCAATGGATCTGCCAAAAAATCTATTTAATTTCCAACATATAGAATCAATAAAGAATAATCTAGCAAAAACTATTTTTATATAAAAAGTGTAGAAAACATAACGGAGAATGGTTGTGTATTGATCAATATCTATAGATTGCCACAAAAATTCTTCCTATCATTTTTAAGCATAAAGATGGCCTTACATATTGATCTCTTGTCAAGAGATCTGAAATTACGTAGGTTAAGGATAAAGAAACATATACGTACATGTCTAAAAATCCTGATGAGCACGCCTCCCCTACTTCTTCTTCTGGGGTAATACAAAAACACACCGGCCAGGCCGAGTACCGTGATATTCGTATTCAGAAACTTAACAAACTGGCGGAACTTGGCGTTCCTCTTTACCCTGCAGATTTCCACAAAACGCACCTTGCTCAAGCAATTCACAAAAGCTATGGTCATCTTGAAAAGGGTCAAACGACCGAAGATCATGTTATTGTTGCCGGGCGCGTGCACTCCATTCGCAACAGCGGTATGTTTATTGATTTACGTGATGCCTCAGGGAATATCCAAATTTTTTCCCATGATAACAACCTATCCGGACCTCAACGTGAATTGCTCACGCTTATTGATCTTGGGGATATCATTGGTGTGAATGGTGTCATTCGCCGCACACCACGGGGTGAAATCACCGTGGATGCACGCACGATTACATTTTTGACCAAAGCTCTGTTGCCTCCTCCTGAAAAATTTCATGGACTGGCTGATATTGAAACCCGCTATAGGCAACGATACCTCGATCTCATCAGCAATGCTGAGTCCCGAGATCGCTTACAAAAGCGCTGTACAATTATTCGAAATATTCGCACGTTTCTTCAAAATAGAGACTTTCTCGAGGTTGAAACACCCATGTTACACTCTATTCCGGGGGGGGCTGCTGCAAAACCTTTCACGACACATCATAATGCTCTTGATATGGAGCTTTTTTTGCGTATTGCACCCGAGCTATATCTGAAGCGTCTTCTGGTGGGTGGTTTATCTGAGCGTGTTTTTGAGATTAATCGGTCATTTCGCAATGAAGGTATTTCAACCCGCCACAATCCTGAGTTTACAATGCTTGAGGCCTATCAGGCTTATGCAAACTATCATGATATGATGGACCTGACAGAGGATTTAATAATCGCCCTTGTTCAGGACCTGCATCAAACGACAACAATCGTTTACGGGAATCACACGATTGATTTTTCCAAAGGCTGGCAGCGTCGGTCTATGCTTGATCTTGTAAATGAACATACCGGGATCGACTTTTCCGCGCTCAGTTTTGTCGATGCCTGCGCAAACGCTCATACATTAGGCATAAACACTAAAGGCATACACAATTGGGGAGAGGTTGTAGAATCAGTGTTTTCTGAGCATGTGGAGGAAAAACTTATTCAACCAACGCATGTGACGGAACTCCCCACAGACATCTCACCTCTTGCCAAGGTATCGCCCCACAATCCCCGGGTAACAGAGCGTTTTGAGACGTACTGCAACACCTGGGAGATTGCTAATGCTTTTTCTGAACTAAATAACCCGCTGGATCAGCGCAAACGCTTCCAAGAGCAAGTCGCCGCTGGAAAGGCAGGCAATGACGAGGCTCACAAAATGGATCATGACTTTGTAACAGCTCTTGAGCACGGCATGCCCCCTGCCGGTGGTTTGGGGATCGGCATTGACCGCCTCGTGATGCTGTTAACCAATGCGCCAAGCATTCGTGATGTTATTGCTTTTCCTACCATGCGTCCTCTTCCTTCATAGCTTAAGTTTAGTGACCAGAATGTTAACGAACTATGTGGATGAAAAAACAACTGATTGTGTGCGACTGGTACTAAAGCTTCTATTCACCCACCTCCATTCACAGAAGACCGCCGGCATTAAAAGTTTATGATAAAGTATCACCACTCGCAATCATTAGGAATCGCACCGTGAGTCACACCACTACCGTTTTATGTATTCTTGATGGTTGGGGCATATCCCCTGAAACGGAGCATAATCCTATCAGGACGACATCAACTCCTACCTGGGATATGCTATGCACTACAGGACAATACACTGAACTAAATGCATCAGGAGAAGCGGTAGGTCTTCCTGAGGGGCAAATGGGTAACTCTGAAGTGGGTCACCTGACGATAGGTTCAGGCAGAGTGATTGACCACGATTTAGTGCGCATCAACAAAGCAGTTTCAGCAAACACCCTGAAGGACCAAATAGGCTTCCAAGAATTTGCTACTACTATGGAAAAGCACGGTGGTTCTGTTCATATTATGGGGCTTTTTTCGCCCGGTGGTGTTCACTGTCATACCGACCATATCATACATTCGATTCGCTGCTTCCAAGAGAAAGGGATTCCTGTTCATCTTCATCTATTTTGTGATGGACGGGACACGCCTCCATCAAGCGCATATAACTATCTCAATCAAGCGCTCGTCACACACGGGGAGCTCTTGAAAAATGTTTCTATATCAAGTATTTCAGGGCGTTTTTATGCCATGGATCGTGACAATCGCTGGGATCGCACCGAAGCAGCCTATAATGCAATCGTGCGTGCTAAAGCACAACATCAATATACCGATCCATGCGACTACATTTACCACAGCTATAAGTACCATAACACAACCGATGAATTTATTATACCGGCCGTATCAGACACTTATCAGGGAATAATGCCCCATGATGGTGTGTTTATGGTAAACTTCCGGGCCGATCGCATGCGACAGCTTGTCTCAGCAATTGCAGACCCTGATTTCAATCTATTTCCCCGCCAGAGTCATCCGATTACCACTGTCGCAGGAATGACCTCCTATTCTGAGAAAATCACAACGTACATGGCCCCTATTTTTCCACCCCTTGTAATCACAAACTCTCTTGGAGAAGTATGTGCTAATGCACACATGTCACAACTTCGTTTGGCAGAGACAGAAAAATACGCTCATGTTACTTATTTTTTCAATGGCGGCAATGAGATTCCTTTTGTGGGTGAAGTTCGTACATTAATACCTTCTCCTAACGTACGAACATATGATATGAAACCCGAAATGTCAGCATTTGAAATAACCACAGAACTTACCAAGGCAATCACATCACATGCCTATGATCTTATCGTCGTTAATTATGCGAATCCTGATATGGTGGGACACACTGGTAACGAAGCAGCAACACGTGAGGCTATTGCTTGCGTTGATAAATGCCTTAATCAGATTCACAACGCTTTTCACACGGCACAACGTCACAATCTACGAGGAAACTTTTTTATCACAGCTGATCATGGCAATGCAGAAAAAATGGTTGATGCGACGACACACCAAGCACACACAGCACATACGCTATCTCCTGTCCCTTTTGTATATATGGCTTATGGAAAAAAAACACCAGTGGCTTCTCTTACCTCGGGGTGCCTTGCCGATATTGCACCAACACTGTTAGAGGCTATGGCGATAGAAAAACCGCATGAAATGACGGGAAAGTCCTTGTTTATTCATGGGTAATATCATGATAAGATGGCAACCTTATGATTAGCTGTTCCGATATTTTCACATGCCCTTGATTCTTTATATCTTTTTCTGTGCTATGATCAGTATATTACCTGCTAGAGAAGTATCAGAAGCCGAAGCAACTGAAAAATTTCTGCGGATGGCGCGACGCATTCAAAAAGATTACGTTCATACGACCTCCCTTGATAAACTGCTTCACGGAGCGCTGCGGGGAATGGTTGAATCACTTGATATTAACTCAACCTATATGTCCGCTGAGGAATTCCAACAAATTAAAACCCAAGTCGATGGTCACTATGGGGGACTTGGTATTGATGTAATTCTGCGACGTGGACGCCTTATTATTATTTCAGTAGCTGATGCATCACCTGCTTATGTTGAGGGACTCGAGGTTGGCGATATCATTCTCAAAATTAATGATAAAAACCTGACAAATAGTACTATGACAGAAGCGGTGAATATGCTCCGTGGACGCAAGGGAACAAAGGTGACACTAACAATCAGACGGGGAAGCTCTGACGTTTTTTCTGTTGACCTTGAGCGCGATAGCATTAAAAGCTTACCCGTAAAATGGGAGGTTCAGCATGATGTAGGTATTATTACTATTCCAGGCTTTATATCCCAAACAACAGCCGGAGATATTCGAAGCGCTGTCCTCGCAGCACAAAAAGATAACCCCAACCTGAATGCTCTTGTTTTGGATCTTCGTGATAATGATGGTGGTCTTTTGGATCAAGGCATAGATGCCGTTTCACTTTTTCTATCAAGCGGACGTGTGGTCTATACAAAAGGTCGGGGCGATAAACCCAAAGACGTCTATAAGGTAAAGTTACGCAAAGAGATTGCGCGCGGGATTCCAATAGTTATTCTTGTAAACCGAGAAACGGCTTCCACCGCTGAAATTTTTGCCGGAGCTCTCAGAGATCATAAACGCGCCCTGATTGTGGGGGAGCGCACCTTTGGAAAGGGATCAATTCAGGACTTGATTGCTCTCAAAGACAACGATGCGATGAAACTTACAACAGAGTATTTTTATACACCGTCTGATCAGAAAATAGATAACGTCGGTATAAAGCCTGATATTATTATTACGCAACCCAAAGTAACCTTCACAGGTGTCGAAGAAGATACAACATCTTCGATGAAAAAACTCAAACTTGAAAATGACCCCAAAATAACAGATACAGATACGGTTGAACCTGGCCAACGCCTTGCCCAAGATCCGCAGCTATATCAAGCAATTTTTATTGCCCAGGGATTGCGCTTTGGTTCCTTCATCAAACCAGATAAAAATACATGATATCCCATGAAAAATATCAACGAGTTTGGCCTGCATAGTCCGAACTACAGGTCGAATGTAGGAATTATTGTACGCCATAGAAATAAAGATGTCTTTGTTGCAAAGCGTTTGTGGGAACGTCACGATTATTGGCAAATGCCCCAAGGAGGGATTGAAGCGGATGAGAGTATTATCAGCGCCGCTAAACGGGAACTAAAGGAAGAAACGGGCATACAATCCATTATTATCCGAGGCATAACCCCCACATGGTATCGTTACAACTTTCCACAGCCTATTATCGATTCTTCTAAGGAAGGAGGTATCGTTCTTGGACAAATACAAAAATGGGTGCTCGTGGATTTTCAAGGAGATGAATCAGAAATTAACGTGAATACAAGCAACCCTGAATTCTGTGCATATAAATGGATGCCATACTCCTGGGTAATTGAGCACGTAATTCCCTTTAAAAAGTCCGTGTACAAAAATGCTTTTTCCTATTTTTCTGAATATTTTCCTTGCGGCATCAATGAGCGTGATTGAATTCCTGGCTAAGTTCTGCTATCAATGGAAAAATTTTTAACCTGACCCAAGGCGGCTCTATGTACAATTTTCTCTTAACAGTTCACATACTCTCAATCTTACTCATGATCGGGATGATTCTTCTACAGAAAAGTGAAAGCGGAGGCCTTGTTTCATCATCAGGAATGGGTGGGTTGATGTCGGCCCGAGGAAGTGCAAACTTTTTTACCCGGACAACAGCAACACTTGCGGTTATCTTTTTTACAACAGCATTGATACTTGCCATGATTTCGGGGCGCGGAGGCAGCAAAGTATCATCACTGCTTGACAGTGATCCATTAGCTCTTAAAAACATTGATGTTCCTGTAAATCATGCGGATAACGTCCAAGCACCCCCCGCCCCTGCGCCAGCAGAGTCTCTCCCTAAGACCCCCAAGAAAAAAGTCCACCCAAAAAAGGTGACGGCTGCTCCAACTGAGAAAAAATAATGATTCGTGTAACCGTTGGTTCTGGACCTCGCGCTGTTACTTTTTCCAACAGCAGCCCCCTTGTTGTTATTGCTGGTCCTTGCCAGATTGAAAGTCGAAGTCATGCGCGTGAAATGGCTGAGGCAATTTTCACAATCACAGAAAAACTTGGCATACCTTTTATTTTTAAATCTTCCTATGATAAGGCAAACCGTACCAGCATTCATGCCCAACGGGGTGTTGGTATGATTCAAGGCTTAGATATTCTTGCCGAGATTCGTGCGGACTTTGGCTTTCCTGTAGTCACAGATGTTCATGCGCCCGAGCAATGCAAACCTGTTTCTGAAGCTGTTGATCTTCTTCAAATTCCAGCATTTTTATGTCGCCAGACAGACCTGCTTGTGGCTGCTGCACAGACAGGGAAGCCTATCCATGTAAAGAAAGGACAATTTCTTGCCCCCTGGGACATGAAAAATGTTGCAAAAAAAATAGCTGACTCAGGAAATAACAATATTATTTTGTGTGAGCGCGGTATAACGTTTGGCTACAACCAGCTTGTTGTTGATATGCGGGCCCTTCCTATCATGGCACAAACAGGATACCCTGTGGTGATGGACGCTACCCATGCTGTCATGGAACCGGGTGGACAAGGTGAATCTTCTGGTGGGAATCGTTCTTTTGTCCCAACAATTGCCAGGGCCGCGGTTGCTGTTGGTGTTGCTGGCGTTTTTCTTGAAACGCACAATGATCCTGACAGTGCTCCTTCTGATGGTGCGAATATGGTACGCTTGGATGGATTGGAGGAGCTACTTTCATCACTGAAGGCCATTGATGCCCTAACAAAAAGGATATCCGCCTAACATTTATTTTTAAAGGCACACACATGAGCATAATTACGAAAATATACGCCCGCCAAATTCTAGACTCTCGAGGAAATCCAACCGTTGAAGCCGAAGTAGTTCTTGATTCGGGGCACATGGGCCGTGCGAGCGCTCCTTCAGGGGCATCCACTGGACGCTACGAAGCTGTAGAAAAGCGTGATAGGGATGCTGCAGTATATGCTGGGAAATCTGTTTTTGAAGCGGTTGACGCTATTAATGTGACGCTTAGCGATGCTCTTGTCGGACGAAATGCCCTCAATCAACATGACATTGATCGTATGATTATTGAGGCTGATGGAACCGAAAACAAAGCCAATCTAGGGGCAAATGCAACATTAGCTGTCAGTCTTGCCCTTGCAAAAGCAGCCGCAAATTATACTGACCAACCTCTTTTTCGTTATATAGGAGGGGCAGCAGCAACCACGCTACCCATTCCTATGATGAATCTTTTGAATGGGGGTGCCCACGCAAACAATAGTATTGATATTCAAGAGTTCATGATTGTACCACACAAAGCCGATTCATTCTCACAGTCACTCGAAATGGGTGCACGCATTTTTTATGCGTTGAAGAGCAGACTCAATAAAGAAGGGTTACCAACATCTGTGGGAGATGAAGGTGGATTTGCCCCTAATCTAACCAACAACACTCATGCTCTTGATTTTCTTATGCGCGCCATTACTGAGGCTGGGTTTACCCCTGGTATAGACGTTAGTCTCGCACTGGACGTGGCAGCCAATGAGCTTTATCAGGATGGGCAATATCATTTTTATGGTGAAGAAAAATCTTTTACTGCAGAAAAACTAGTTTACTACTATGAAAATCTTGTGAAAAACTACCCTATTGTGTCGCTGGAGGATCCCTTTGCCGAAGATGATTGGGAAGGCTGGGCACACCTAACCAGTACCCTCGGTGAGAAGATCCAAATTGTTGGAGATGATCTTTATGTAACAAATACGACACGCTTACAAGAAGGAATCCAACGAGCAGCCTCTAATGCAATTTTAATTAAACCCAATCAAATTGGGACACTGTCAGAAACTCTTGCAGCTGTTCAATTAGCACATAAAAATGCTTTTGAAACGATTATTTCCCATCGTTCTGGTGAAACCGAAGATACAATCATTGCTGACCTTGCTGTGGCTACAAATGCGGGTCAAATAAAAGCAGGTTCGCTCTCACGCTCAGATCGCATTTCAAAGTACAACCAACTTCTACGTATTGAAGAAGAACTGGGTGTGGGAGCACAGTTTCCTTCTGTATTTTAACACTTGATTTTCTCATGAAAAATCCATTCTACGGGTCTCATTTTTCTTGATTCTGAAAAACAAAAACGCTAATGTCAGCCGTGGTTCGCCCGCATGGTGGAATCGGTAGACACAACAGACTTAAAATCTGTCGGCTTCGGTCGTGCCAGTTCGAGTCTGGCTGCGGGCACCACGTTTCAGTATTTTTATAAGAAAGATTTAAGGCCAGATTCCATACACTTGAACGCTTGAAGAACGGAAATTTTCTTTCTTAGCAGTCCTGTGGTGACGAAAAAAACTTCAGAATGCTTCCGCCAAGGATAATCTTCGTCAACATTCCTAGCCAAAATTGGCCGTCAATAGCCAGTGCTCTCTCAAAACCAAAAAGAACACTTAACCAAAAAATACCAAGCCCATGAATAACAAGATGGCCTAGTCCCAACCGAAAGTACACGGAACCATTGTTAGAAGGTGATTTCAGCGTAGGAATGAGCTGGGCTATGAAAAATCCAAAAAGGTATCCCGCAGTTGGTCCTGCCATATACATGATACCAATTCCTCGCTCGGGTGTTCCCTGAAAAACCGAAAAACCAAGAGCTCCTTCCAGTAAGTAACTACCGACTGTGATAAGAGCCAGTTTTCTGCCCATAACACAAACAAGCATGGGAACAAGAAATGACTGGAGCGTAAAATCCACAACGCCCAGGGGAACACGTATTTTTGCCGATGCAACCAGAAGAAGGTTTGCACTCAATACAGCAAGGGCATTTCTGAAATGTAGTGACTGACGAAAGTGAGTGTGCGTATGTGTGTGCATTATTCCTGATAAGCTTTCATGCTTTTTCTTCTTCACTCATACCAAACATTAGAGAAGGCTTCTATCAGAAAATTTGTTGGTAAGAAGAATTGACCGAAAGCAAATACCACACTATCATATCCGTCATAGTTATTATGAAAAAAAATGCCTTTCTTTGTCATTCCCCTCCTCTCCATAAACTCCAAGAAGCTTCGGATTTTTGCCTTGACCCTCTGTGCGCTATCGCTGAGCACTGTATCAGCGCAGGCTTTTCATGGACCTTTCGCCGGTGTTCAAGTTGGTTACTCACAGAGCAAGCCAACGCTGAGTCATACGCTTGGAAAACTTTCTGGAACCACTAAGCCGACCTTAACGAACTGGTTACTCGGTGGTCATGGTGGGTATGGTCGCACATTTGACAACAAATTTTATTTGGGAACCGAACTCTTTGTGACATACGACGGTTTAGGGGATGTGACAAAAGATTACGTCCTAACCCAGGGCACGTCTCGTACAGCAACTGTAGCCAAAATCGGGCGCTCCTATTCTTTTGGTGCTGACCTGCGTTTGGGATTCCAATTTGAGGCTGGCGGCAGTGAAATGCTTATCTATACAGGCCCAACATTCCAATTTTCACAATGGACAGCTCGCGGAACAACAATTACCGAAGGTTCTCAAATCAATGCAAAAGAGTCTTTGCTTATGGGCTTTGGTGGTAATCTTGGCTATGAGATTCGCCTTAAGCGAGAAGTAAGCGTTGGGTTTGTTGGGAAATATATTCGCTTTAAAGATGCAAAGTTCCTGCACTTAAAAGTGGCCTCGTCTGCATTTTCCGGCAGTGTCTATTTTAACATACATATGTAAGTTTATACGAGCCAAAGAACAATTTTTTATTATTCAATAATCATACTTATCAAAACCATTGCTTCATTTGCAGTGTTTTACCTTTCGTAAGCACTACAAGGTGTTTGATTCCGAATGTACTTAAATGCAAACAGGTTCTAACATGCTATAGTCTATTTTTGAAAATAGAGAGAAAATCCAAGGGCTTTTACTCGACAAGACTGAAATTATTCGCTAAAACTTGAGCACATAAACTTTCAGGAGTTAACACCAACGATGAATATCTATCTTCAACTGGCCCTTGCTGCAAGCGGCTTGGCACTTATCTACGGCATGATCACAACGCGTAAGGTTCTTCGGGCGCCTGCAGGCAATCAATCCATGAAAGAAGTAGCCCAGGCTATTCAGGATGGGGCTCAAGCTTTTCTCAACCGCCAATACAAAAGTATTGCACTTGTGGGAGTGCCTCTAACAATTGGCCTCTTTTTTATTCTTGGTCACTATGCGGCTATTGGTTTTATGGTAGGCGCGGTGCTGTCAGGTGCAGCTGGTTATGCTGGCATGAATGTATCCGTACGGGGCAATGTTCGTACCGCAGAAGCCGCACGCAAGGGCCTGCAGCCAGCACTTGATATTGCCTTTCAAAGTGGCGCTATTACAGGATTTCTTGTTGTTGGGCTTGGGTTGGCTGGTGTTGTGGGATATTATGCCTACCTCAAAGAAACAGGAGTTCCCCAGCGGCAACTCCTTGAGGCGCTTATTTCACTCAGTTTTGGGGCCTCTTTGATTTCAATTTTTGCACGCTTAGGTGGCGGTATTTTTACTAAAGGGGCTGATGTAGGGGCTGATCTTGTAGGGAAAATCGAAGCCGGTATTCCTGAGGATGACCCCAGAAACCCTGCTGTAATTGCCGATAACGTGGGTGACAATGTGGGTGACTGTGCTGGCATGGCTGCTGATTTGTTCGAAACATACGCCGTCACAATGGTTGCAACTATGGTCCTGGCGGGTATTTTTGCCTCGCCAGCTGATGTTGAGTTGTTGATGGAGTACCCACTAATGATTGGCGCTGTGTGTATTGTCGGATCACTTTTTGGTCCCCTTGCTGTTGTTTTAGGTAAAAGCAAGGATATCATGGCCGCTCTTTATAAAGGCTTTGGTGTTAGTGCTCTTGTTTCAGCAACGCTCGTAGCAGGAATCACATACTATATGTTTCCTGATCAACTTATTATTGGTAAGCTTTCCGTTACCCCCTTAGATTTGCTTACATGTGCCTTAACAGGCCTTCTGGTAACTGCCGCACTTATTTGGATTACCGAATACTATACCGCTACACGTTATCGCCCCGTGCGATCTGTTGCAAAATCTTCTGAAACTGGTCACGCGACAAATGTTATTCAAGGACTTGCTATATCGATGGAGGCATGTGCCTTACCCGTGCTTGTTATTTCTGCAGGAATTATTGTTGCTTATAGTCAAGCGGGTCTCTACGGTATTGCCATTGCGGCAACGACTATGCTTGCGCTTGCGGGTATGGTCGTAGCACTTGATGCCTATGGGCCTGTTACAGACAATGCTGGTGGTATTGCGGAAATGGCTGAAATGCCTGCTGCCGTACGTGAAGTCACCGATGCTCTTGATGCTGTTGGAAATACAACCAAGGCTGTCACAAAGGGGTATGCCATTGGTTCTGCTGCCTTAGCAGCGCTTGTCTTGTTTGCAGCCTATACTGAGGACTTACAACACTACTTTCCGCAAACATCCTGCACTTTTATGTTGCAAGACCCGTATGTGGTTGTTGGTCTTTTCGTGGGTGGGCTTCTTCCCTACTTATTTGGCGCAATGGGTATGATGGCTGTAGGCAGAGCCGGTGGACAAGTTGTTATCGAGGTACGTCGCCAGTTTTCTGAAATCAAAGGAATTATGACGGGTAAGGCAAAGCCAGACTATAGCCGTGCCGTGGATCTCCTTACCAAGGCTGCGATTTCAGAGATGATTCTTCCGTCACTTCTTCCTGTTCTTGCGCCTATTGCTTTATGGTCTGTTGTGTATGCGTGTGCCGGAATATCTGCTGCGTTTACAGCGCTGGGTGCCATGCTTCTTGGAACAATCGTAACAGGAATTTTTGTTGCTATTTCCATGACCTCTGGTGGAGGCGCCTGGGACAATGCGAAAAAATACATTGAAGATGGTAACCATGGCGGCAAAGGCTCTGACGCTCATAAAGCAGCAATCACCGGAGATACTGTCGGTGACCCCTATAAAGACACAGCTGGCCCTGCTATTAATCCTATGATTAAAATTGCGAACATTGTAGCTCTTCTTATGCTTGCTGTACTGAGTCGTGTTTTGGAACAGTAAGGAATTCCTTGACCGTTATTAACTGGGGCCCTCAAGAGATATAATAAAAAAAACCAAGAGGGCGCAGCAATAGTCAAACCTTCAACAAACAAGAAAGTCTCTTTCTTGAATCTAAACCACCTCTATTAACTGACTGAATGCCTAGGTTTTGAACTTAGGCATTTTTTTATTACCTTGAGCAGCAACCCTCTAATATATGTATGTTCTTAATAAGTGAAAATCTGTATATATATTTTTTTTAAATTTAATGAAATTTTTACAGTTCTGAGTAAGAGTATACTTATGTGATTTTATTCCAGAGGAGTCCCATGTTAAAGTCCAGTGAAATTCGTGGCCTTGAGAAAAAAATTGTTGCACTTGAAGAAAAAAGACAAGCACTTCTGCTTGCAAGAGCACGGGAACTTGCAAAAATTATTGATGCTTGCGAGATTGAACATATGGATTTTTCAATTTTAGCAGGATCGTTTGCTTATATTAAAAGTCTGATTCGGGTACGTGACGTAAAGGTTGCTCTTTGGCGCTCCAATGGCGAGGAACTACTCCGAGCTGTTGAAACGCCTGCGCCTATTAGAAAACTTAATGCTCTTGAGATTAGTGAACAAAAAAAACAAAAAGCCGCAAAACGCAAAGCTAGTCTTATAAAAAAAGGGGAATCAAAACCGAAGATGACTGCAAAAAAAGCGGGAAAAATGGATCCTGCTGTTCCAGCAAAAAAGAAAAAAGAATCTTCTCCCGTAATAAAAACAAGGAAAAAGACAGAGGAATCAAATGTTTTTCCTATCCAGATTTCTTCACCGGAGATCTCTGAGGAAGAAAGAGAACGTATTCCTCTTATAGACGACACCTTGACAACTCACTCCTCTCTTTCTGAGAATCCTAAAAAACCTCTTTTTAAAGGTGAAGTAAGTCGAAAGTCTGTTTTTGATGATGTAAATTTTGAAAGCATCATAAAGTACTGGTCATAATCTGACAATTTGTGCCCCATACTGGGTTTAGTTTTTTACACAGATATGCGGGATTTTTGGTTTGAATGAGTTGATTTTGCTCTTTTTTTTACGCGTTTCAGTGTGCGCATTTTTTGGTGTGACTTCTTGATAAGGCTGGAGACACCTTGGTATGGTGTTTTACCAGAAAATTCCATGCTATTAACACGCACAACAACAAATGCCATTACACCCAGACTGAGAGCACAAAGCGCCAGTAAGACATACGAAAAACCATTTGCTTTCATTACACATCACCCTATTGATAAATCAAAACCACGAAAAATGCGTGAATTCCTAACCCACTGTAAGCTTACATAAATAAGCTTTTGAAAAAAGCATACAACTTTTCTTTCAAGACAAGCTCGTATGCAAAAGCCGATAATGCAACTACACTCATAACGGTAAAAATACCAATCGGTGTACTAGTCCAAGGAACAGAACCAAGATAAGAGTCAATTTTGGCGACACGCCGTGCGTGACGGCCACCCATAAAATGCTCTGTCAAAAAAATATCTACTATTTTGATGGCCTCCTCTGAACTAGTCACACGTCCTCCCAAACAACACACATTGGCATCATTATGGCGCCGAGACATATGTGCATCATCCGGCGTGCGGCATAATACTGCACGCATCCCTTCCATACGATTAGCCATTATACACACTCCCTGCCCTGATCCACACAGAAGTATGCCTTTATAATCCGATTTTTCTGGGAATTCCTGCCCAAACTTAGTCACAATGTCAGGATAGTCACACGCATCTTTCGAAAAAGTTCCTACGTCCACAACGTCATAGGACTGATCGATAAGATGGACACGGAGGATTTCTTTGAGAGAAAATCCCCCATGATCCGAACCTATAATAACTTTCATGCGTCAACAAAAAATAAAGTACATGGACATTGTACATGATTTATGGGCATGCACCAACCCTTGTAATAGTATTAGAGGATTACAAATGTTTCTTTCTCATAATCAATGGTGATTTTCATAGGCAAATCCCCCTGAAGAATCCGCGTTGCCAAGAGATTTTGAATGTGCGTTTGAATATAACGACGCAGCGGCCGCGCCCCATATACAGAGTCATAGCCCTCCTTTGCCAAAACCTCATGTGCTTTTTCTGTAAGATTTAACTGATGTCCTTTTGCGAGCAATAATGCTTCAATTTTTTGCAGCTGAATGCGAACAATTGCTGCCATATCATCTCTACGCAAACGACGAAAAATCAAAATCTCATCTAATCTATTGATAAACTCAGGGCGAAAGCGTGTCTTTACCAAATCCATGATCGGACCTCTTGCCTCATCACTCTCGGCTGTTTCTGGCAATTGCGCTAAAATATCGCCACCAAGATTAGATGTCAAAATAATCACAGTATTGGTAAAGTCAACAACACGTCCCTGCCCGTCTGTCAAACGACCATCATCTAATACCTGCAGCAATACATTGAAGACGTCACTATGGGCTTTTTCAATTTCATCAAATAAGATTACCTGATAAGGACGACGGCGTACAGCCTCAGTAAGGGCACCTCCTTCCTCATATCCAACATAACCTGGAGGTGCTCCAATAAGACGGGCAACCGCATGTTTTTCCATATACTCAGACATATCAACACGAATCATAGCCGCAGGGTCATCAAACATAAACTCAGCCAAGGCTTTTGTGAGTTCCGTTTTTCCCACACCCGTTGGCCCCAGAAACAGAAAGGAACCTATCGGGCGGGCTTGATCCTGAAGACCTGCGCGCGCACGGCGAATAGCATGTGACAAAGCAATAATGGGAGTACGTTGACCAACAACACGTGCAGATAAAGCCTCCTCCATATTGAGAAGTTTTTCACGCTCAGTTTCAAGCATGCGCTCAACGGGAATACCCGTCCACTTGGAAACTACGGCCGCAATATCATTATCTTTCACTTCTTCGTTCAATAAGCGCTTGTGACTTTCTGCCTCAGCTGCAAGACGTTTCTTCTCAAGATCGGGAATTATTCCATACATGAGTTTACTTGCTGTGGCTAAATCACCTTCACGTTGGGCCAATTCAAGAGCAATACGGGCTCGATCCAGATCCTCTTTGAGGCGTTGCTCGGCCTGAATTTTCTCGCGCTCTCCTTGCCAGACTTTCGTAAGCTCCTCTGACTGAGCGGCAAGTGCAGCAATTTCTTCTTCAAGAGTCTGTGAGCGACTACGTGCATCTTGCGATATTTCATTTTTCAAGGATTCCAACTCAATGCGCAAGCGCACAATTTGCCTATCAAGCTCATCGATATTATCTGGCTTTGAATCCACTTGCATACGAATGTGTGAGCTGGCTTCATCCATGAGATCTATGGCTTTATCTGGCAAAAAGCGATCCGTAATATAGCGATTGGATAGCTCTGCTGCCGCTACAATCGCGCCATCAGTAATGCGAATACCATGATGTAACTCGTATTTATCCTTCAATCCCCGTAAAATAGTTATCGTTTCATGAACGGTAGGCTCTCCCACGTATACCGGTTGAAACCGCCGCGCTAGGGCAGCATCTTTTTCCACATACTTTTTATACTCATTGAGGGTAGTTGCTCCTACACAGTGTAACTCCCCACGCGCAAGGGCCGGTTTTAGCATATTCGATGCATCCATAGCACCATCAGACTTGCCTGCACCAACCAGGGTATGCATCTCATCAATGAAAAGAATAATATTAGCAGATGCTGATGTTACCTCTGCTAAAACAGCTTTGAGGCGTTCTTCAAACTCCCCACGATATTTAGCACCAGCGAGAAGGGCTCCCAAATCTAGGGCAAAAACACGTGTACTACGAAGGCTATCAGGAACATCACCGGCCACAATTCGTTGCGCAAGACCTTCAATAATTGCTGTCTTTCCCACGCCTGGTTCACCAATTAAAAGGGGGTTATTTTTTGTGCGCCGGGATAATACCTGAACCGTACGGCGAATTTCTTCAACCCGTCCAATAACAGGATCAAGCTTTCCTTCACGGGCAACCTTGGTCACATCACGGGCATATTTGTTCAATGCATCCATATTCTGGTCAGCAGTGGATGAGTCAACAGCGCGTCCCTGGCGATACTGTTGGATGAGTTGATTCAATTTCGAAACATCAAGACCATGACTTTGAAGAAGCTTGCCAGCCGCCGTGTTTCCCATTGCCATAGCCAGAAAAACATAGTCTGGGCTTAAAAAACTATCCCCCGCTTTTTGCGAAAGTGCCTCTGCGGAATCGAGCAATAGCATTGCATCACGACTGGCATAGGGTTGATCCACTGAACCCCCGGTAACCGTGGGTAATTTCTGCATAGCAAGGTCTGTTGCTTTTACAAGATCGCTCGCATCACAACCACTAGCATGAATAAATTGCGAAAGAATCGAGGATTTATCCCCAGCTCCTGCTGCTAAAATATGCAGAGGATCAACATACTGATGTGTTAATTTTTGTGCTGTTGATGATGCATCGCGGATAAGTCTTTGTGTTGACTCGGTAAAGCGGTCTGTGTGCATAATTGAATCTCCTTATGTTTAAGCATTCAACTTTGATCAGCAAGAGTTTTGAAAACACATACCCCCATACCCCCATACCCCCAAAAGCAGCATATTGGATCACTGTGCTAAACATTAAAAAACCCGAAAAACCCCTTTAAAAGCAGGTTTAAATGATTGCGATCAGAAACATTTTAACAAAAAATCTTTCGCAATGCAAAAAAATACATATGCGTTTTGACAAGGAACTATGCAAACGGACTTAACGAATGTTCTAAAATATCATATAGTAGAAAAGTATTATTTTAGAAATGTATGTTTTTTAGAGCTTTCCTACACAACGCACGCTGTTTTCTCCTGGTAAATCTCCTCATCGTTGGGGGCTGTGGGGGACTCGGACAATACGCTTCCGGAGAAAAAATTTCCCCTTACGCTCTTGTAAACACCTATGCCCAAAGCGCCCGAGATAATTGTTTTCAATACTCGCGCAAAGAAAAGGCAGTGTTTGATTTTGGGCAAGCCCTACAAGAGACCCGTTTTAGTGCGCATCGCTACGTATACTCACTAATTGATGGGCGAAAAATGTCTTGCAAGGACTGTCAGCGTTGTTTCAATACTGCCAATGGGTATGACCTTAAGGCTTTTGTGCACGATCGCAAGGAAAAGAAAGACCATCTCGCTTTTAACAAGATGGTACTGCGCCACGAACTTGTAACACCTTCTTCTGAAAACACGCCCGCTCTTCTCAAGGTATGGATACGTGGCTCACAACGAACGCACATAGATCTTATTTTTTATGCTTATGAGAATGGAACCTATATAGCAAACAGCCGCAAGGCAGATGTTTCACTTTACGCTGGGGATTAGGCACTTGCGCGGCGCAACCATCCTCGAAGAAATTTTTCTTGTGATTTATTATTAAGCGCAATTTTCAAATAATACTCCTTTGATTCTTCCCGCAAATTAGCAATCACCTTCTTTCCATCAATACTATTCAGAACAGTAATCATTTCAGCGTTAAACCCCTGTTGCTTAACACGATACCCCATACGATAGAGCACACGCTTAAGCAAGATTGCAGCACGACTCGAACCCATATTCACACTCATGTCCATAAGCTTAATGGCAAGATCGCAATCGCCTATCTGGTGCAAGTTATTTTTTATCCAAAAATCCTGATGGTAGATTTTACAGGCTTCATCCCAGGTAAGTTTAGCAATCTGAAGCTGCGGATATGAGCGCTTGCAAATACCAAACTTTGTGACCCCGCCACGATCATTGCGACAGTTATTGTAACCACCTTCAAACTGTGACACATGCTGCATTGCTTTTTGAAAGTCTGGACATGTACGATGATCAAGAACAGGCAATGTTTTTTTCACAGACTCGCCCCGTGAAACACTACTGATAAAAGGATTAACAAGTTTTATGCTTGCTAAACATAGCGTAATACTGGCAAAAATTAAGGAAATCCACCGCTGTGTTGCAAAAACTATCATTAGTCCCCTCCCCTCAAGGTTCTATTTTTATACCGACACAACCTCCGTCACTTCTGGTATATAGTGACGAAGCATATTCTCAACACCCGATTTCAGTGTTGCAGTAGCGCTTGGACATGTCGAGCACGCACCCTGTAATTTTACGTACACACACCCTGCTATGTATTTGTGAAAAACAATATCTCCACCATCTGCTGCCACCATGGGTCGAAGCTTCGTTGCAATAAGCTCCTCGATCTCGGCAATAATTTGTTTTTCTTCTTCCGTATAGCTAATATCGTTACTATATTCTTTTTTTTCAATACTAGAAACATTAATATTTTCTTTATTTGATGAAAAATAATCTATAAGAGTTGCTATTACATCTGCTTTTACAATAAACCAATCTGCTTCCGCTTTTTTTGAAACACTAACAAAGTTTTTCGCTAAAAAAACACTTTCTACCTCTGGAATCAGGAAAAGCTCATTAGCCAAAGGGATTGCGGTTGCCTCCTCACGGGAGTCAATGTGCATAGATCCATTGGCAACAACATCCCTACCAGGCAGAAACTTGAGGGTGTTAGGGTTTGGTGTTTCTTGTGTTTGAATAAACATTGTGTACTTTCATTAAGATTTTCTCCGTAAATTTAAGGGAAACAGGAGTATTCATCAAGCTTATATCACAACATTCCTCGTTTTTTGTGTAACTGGAAAAGACTTTCAACTCGGACCTCTTAGGTTGTTTATTTTTTTGGATTACTACGCCCTAAGTGTATATTCCTACGTTAGCTTCATGTATGATATTTTCACGTAGACGGGAATTTTATGTGAATCATGTTGCTGCATCAACTACGAATCTTGTCGTCGAAATCGCCAGTCGGTTAAATTTTTTTACACCGCATCAACGTGCACGGCTTGTGACAATTGGCGAGGAAGTACACTTTTCGCCGCATGAGAAAATTGTCATATCTGGAACCCCCTCTCATGCTTTTTACATTATTTTAACAGGGACTGTCTCCATCACCGCTTCTCCTGAGACTAAAGATGCGCACGCCGGGGATATTGTGGGATACGAGCCTTTGATTGATGTGGAAACCGTCATTTCAACAGTCACGGCAGAAACCCAGGTCGTTGCCCTTCGTATTGCAGGTAACGAGTATAGAAACGCTTTTGGACACAGTGAGCGAGAATATGTCAAAGTTCCTTTCCTACAAAGCTTGGTGCTAGGGAAAAAGTTTGATCCTACCCTGTTTCATGATTTATCTTCGCCAGAGACCTCCTTGCGGGACGTTCTCATGCATATTGGGGGATGGGCTTTTGCCTTGATGGCGCCTCTTTTTCTTTATTTCTCAGGAATTCTTAGTGCTTTTAGTGCCCAAGCCCAAATGTTTATGAGTGTGATGCTGATGCTAACATGCGTTACGGCTTTGCGATTACTTTCTGATTATGTGGGTGTAACCATGGCTCTGTTTATTCTCATATCAGGAGGGATTATAAATACGCGTACCCTCTTAAGTGGGTTTAACTCGCCTACATTTATTATATGTATTAGTCTTTTTGCGCTCACGCTATTTATTGCCCAATCTGGCATTATTTATCGCCTCATCGTGAAGGCATTGATGTGGGCCCCGAACAACCTTTTAAGTTACAATTTTCTGCTGGTAATTAGTGGGGGAATCCTCACCCTTGGAATCCCCAATTTGCGCATACGCACTGAGCTTGCCAAGGCAACAATTCTGGATACCCAAAACCTCTGTCGTTCAACAGACAATACATTGATTAACACCTCGTTATTGTTTAGTGGATACTTTGGCATATATGCCTTCATGAGTAGTACGTTGAGTGCTTCCTTGATTCATTTCCTCGTACTGGATCTTTTTTGGGGACAATATAATACGCAGTATGGGTGGTGGGGGTGGGCAGTTACTGCACTCCCTTCAACACTTGTTCTTTTCGTTGGTTATTTTCTCTATATGGTTTTGTTTATTTCACGAAAGCCTCATGTTGTTTTTTCGATAAAGAAAGCAAAAAATATTCAAAAAATTCTTGGAAAAACAACCTTTAGTGAACGCACTGCCATAACCTTTATGCTTTTCAGTATCATCGCCATAGCAACCTATCAAATTCACTATATTCCCCCTCTTGTTCCTGCCCTTTTGATTTTGCTTCTTCTTTTGGTATCAGGAATGATGGCAACCCGTCAGTTTCGCAAAAACATCCAGTGGGATTATATTATGTATTTAGCCGGACTCATTGGACTTTCGGCCACTACGCAAGCCTTAGAGATTGATCAATGGATTACACAAAGTGCCAAGCCAATGTTCTCTTTTGTGCAGCAGAACTTTTCGTTGTTTGCGACGTGCCTAATTGGCATTGTTGCCGTCACACGTCTGTTTATTCCGCGCGATATGACAATGTATGGATACTGCATCATTTTAATTCCTCTTTCCCAATCAATAGGTATCAACCCTTGGGTTATCACCTTTATTATTATTTCTGCGAGTCGCTTATGGTTTTTTATCTATCAAGAACCCGAAGTCGAATATCTTTACACCTCGGTGAATAGTATTATGCCGCTCAAAAGAGGATACTTTTTTATAAGTCATATGTTTTTGAACTTCTTAAATATTCTTGGAATATACGTAGGAATTTATACGTGGCAAGTAATGGGGATTTTGTAATGAACTATGGTCGTATTCTTATGAACATTCGGTTTGTGGTAATTCTAGGTATTGCTGCTATCTTTGTGATGTATAATCACGTGCGTCCGCGCATTTTGATTTTACATAGCTATGCCCCAACCAATGAAAATGTTCGCATTTTCAAAACAACCCTAAAGCACACACTGGGTACCAATACCTATCCGCGCATTAAGAATCATTACCTTGACCTAGAGGGTAATATTTCTGCTCGTACGCTCGTGAGCCGATCGCATTTTGCCAAGGAAGATATTGTGCAATTTCATCCACAAATTCTTATTACTGTGGGCAGTCAAGGGATCAAACATGTTACACATAACTTGAAGGATGCACCAATCACACATATTACTGTTTCCTCGCATCCCCTGGCCTCTCCGGGATTTATGCCCGGAACAAACACAACAGCTATTCTTAAAGAGGGTATTGCGCATCATGTGCTGGCTCTTATTATAGGCGCATATCCTCATCTGCCTTTTGTGCGTATTGCCGTATTAGGGAATCTTTCTCATCGTGGTCGCGCGTTTGAGCGTGATATTGCCAACCTTCCAACAACAAGAGGAGTACTTACAGATGCGGCTCTGGTCACAAACTTTCATGATTGGCAAAAAGTAGTTACTCACGCCAACCAACATGCTGATGTCTTAATTGTCAGTTCTTTTGATGAATTGCATGAAAGTGTAGAGTTAAAAAAGATGAGCGACGCAGAGACGATTATTCGTTGGACAGCCAAACACACCACCATCCCAATTATTACACTGCAACAAGATGGCGCACGCTATGGTGCCGATCTTTCTATGAGCCCCCTTGTAAGTGAGATTAGTCGACAGGCAATTGAAGAAGCAGCGGCATTTATCAGCGCTCCTTCTCGCAAACACCGTATAATTAAAATTTCTGATTATATGGTAGGCATTAACCACACCCGTCTCAAAAAAACGAACTTCGCTATTCCTCAAGGATTGATTTCTTTGGCAAAGTCTCATAACCGCTATTTTGATGCACAAACGGAACGACCACGGAATAACCGATGATTGCTTTTTCTCAAATTTTTCTTTGTCTGCTCGCTGTTTTTACGGCTCTGTGTGCACAGAATGGCAGCAGCCGTCACACACCAAACGTAATTACCCAATCGCACGGTAAACTTGTGCGTACCCAGGTGCGCATCACGGGATCAACAACTCTTTTTCCCCTTGTGCTGCGTGCCTCTGAAGAGTTCAGCAGCTTCTCCTCCTTTCCCATGCCTCTTATCATGAATCCAGGGACAAACCGGGGAATCAACCACTTTTGTAGCGCGCGCAAAGACATCGGTTATGATATTTTAATGGCTTCACGAGAAATGACTCCGGTTGACTTAAAAACATGCCATGCCAATGGTTTCAATCGCATTACTAAGATTTCACTCGGACGTGATGGTATTGCTTTGGTCACCCACAAAAAGAATTTAGCACTGTCAGGGCTTACACACAAAGAATTATTCCGCGCCCTGGCTTCGAAAGTCCCAGATGGTAGTGGCGCACTGATTCCAAATCCACACATGACCTGGGCGGATATTAACCCACAGTTTCCCCCACAAGCGATTCGTATTCTTGTTCCCTCAGCCAATCATGGAACACGTGATGCGCTTTTTGCCCATATCTTCGCATCCAGCAATCAGAAGAATTCTTCTTTGCGGACGGACGGTGCTATTATTGTCATTACTCCCTTACAAGCCGCCGACGAACACGATCTGTTCTTTCAAGCGTTACGTGACAATCCTGAGACTATCGGCATTGTAGGAAGCAATCTATGGGAGGCACAACGCAGCGATATACGTGCAATTCCTTTTAACGGAATTTCGCCTACAAAAAAAGCTATTCGTACCGGTACTTACCCTTTATCGCGTGGGCTTTTTCTCTATGTCCATGAGGAAAGGTCTCGTGAAGTGTTAAGCATGAAAGACTTTCTTGGTGAAATAACGAGCCGAGATGCATGCGGCACAAAAGGATATCTTACCATGCTAGGACTTATTCCTTTAGCCTCGGGTAATGGGTCCTTGCGCACACGTGTCTTGGAATAAACACTGAAAACGCCGATAAAACTCTACAAAAAATCAGTACTAAGCTTTACTATAACATTCTGTAATTATTAGAATTATTAAAATAAATCATAAAAATATGTTTTTTATTTGCATAATTGACATTTATATCATATATAAACATCATTGTTTATTTTATTGAGTTAGGTATTCTTGTAAATCATGAAAAATGTATTCGATCACGACAATGCTCTTGCCGTTTACTATGTGGCACTTTACAAAAACATTACAAAAGCTGCAGAAAAATTAAACCTTAGCCAACCTGCTGTCAGCCGCCGTATTATCTGCGCCGAAGAACGCACGGGTATTCGTATCTTTGAACGCAAATTTCATGAAATGCTCCCCACCCCAGAAGGAGAAAAATACATCAAGGTCTGCGAAGAGATTGTTCACTTAGGAGATGCCATTATTAAAGATGTGCATCAGTCTGCACGAAAAAATGAAGGTATCATTCGCATTTACTCTACACCCTCAATCGCTAACACGTGGCTTCCCAGAATACTTGAGGGATTCTGCGATTTATATCCCAATATTAGACTTAAGATTTTCTCCGAAACAAAGAACTTAAGTATTACCCAAAGTGATATACTTATTTACACTTTTATGCCAAACGCAAAAAATCTCAAGCAAATTAAAATATTTGATCAAGCACAAGGAGTTTTTGCGTCACAAGCATACCTTGAAAAATATGGAGAACCTAAAAAAATTGAAGAGCTGATAGATCATAAACTCCTCGCCCTTGACGAAGAGGTCTACGACAATCATATAAACATAAATTGGCTTTTTAAAGCAGGACTTGGGGAAAACAGTCATCGCCTTGCCCCCAGTATGACCTTTGATTCAAACGATGGCATGGTAAGTGCGATGTTATCAGGACATGGTATCGCAAGCTGTGGAATTCACCATATGAAAATGCTTAGTTGTAGGGGTATAAAACGTCTTTTTCCATATATAACTTCAGAAAAATTTGGCATATACTTTACATACAATGCAAGTGTTCAAGATACAACAAAGTATCAAACCCTCCTTCGTTTTATTCAAGATAAAATAGCGGATCAACGTTCCTTTTATGACTATTAATAACAAAGATTGACAAAAAAAAATAATTAAGTTAAATTTTCTCGATAGTCATCTGTATTAGCAAGCCATGAAACCCTTATTTTATGTATTTTTCTCTTTCCCATTTATAGATGAGCATGCCTTAAACGTTTTCGCCACCCTATCCCGTTTTTGAGCAAGGTATTTTGTCTTAATAAATAAATATCAAATCTACCCCCCTGCTTTCGGTGAATAAACCATTTGACGTATCGATGACTCGGTTTTAGTGAGAAAGCCTTAGCGAACTTTTAGCCTACGCTTAACTCGAGCGTCTCAAGTGTATGAATCTCATCGCGCAAGCGGGCGGCTTCTTCAAAATTTAATGACTCGGCCGCTGCAATCATTTCCGCCCGATATTTTTTGATGGTGGCCGTGATTTCTGTGCGTGACAAAGGGATTTTTGTTTGTTTTTCAGATTCTTTAGCAGTAAAGCCTGCTGTAAGATCCATTACTTTCTTAATGATTGTTTGCGGCGTAATGTTATGAACGGTGTTGTAAGCCATTTGTTTTTCACGGCGACGGTGCGTTTCTTCCAAGGCAGCAATCATCGAATCTGTCATCTTGTCTGCATAGAGAATAACCGTGCTTTCAGCATTGCGCGCCGCGCGACCAATCGTTTGAATTAATGAGGTACGCGAACGTAAAAATCCCTCTTTATCGGCATCCAAAATAGCCAATAGTCCGCATTCCGGAATATCAAGCCCTTCCCGTAACAGGTTAATGCCAACAAGAACGTCAAACACGCCGTTGCGCAAATCACGAATGATTTCAATGCGCTCCAGCGTATCAATATCACTGTGTAGGTAACGCACCCGAAGCCCTGCTTCATTGAGATAGTTGGTTAGTGCCTCAGCCATTTTTTTTGTCAGTGTAGTCACCAGTGCTCGAAACCCTTTTTTCCGAACAACGTGACATTCCGCAATCAAATCATCTATTTGATTCAATGTCGGACGAACATCACACACAGGATCTAACAAGCCCGTGGGACGAATGATCTGTTCCGTAAAAACACCTGATGTTTGGTGCAACTCCCAAGGGCCTGGTGTAGCGGACACGTATACTGTCTGAGGGCGCAGTGTATTCCACTCCTCAAATTTTAAGGGACGATTGTCCTTGCAAGAAGGTAGGCGAAACCCATGATCAGAAAGTGTATTTTTTCGTACTTGATCTCCCCGATACATTCCATTTAACTGGGGAATGGTAGCATGACTTTCATCCACAAAAAGGAGAGCATCTTGGGGCAAATACTCAAAAAGCGTGGGAGGCGGTTCACCAGGCTGACGTCCGGTCATATAGCGTGAATAATTCTCTATTCCTGCACACATTCCCGTAGTTTCAAGCATTTCCAGATCAAATGTTACGCGTTGCTGAATACGCTGCGCTTCAAGAAGCTTCCCCATTTGTGTGAATTCATTGACACGCAGACGCAAATCTTCCCGAATTTGCTTAATAGCTCCTTGCACCGTCGGTTGTGAAGTAACGTGATGGCTGTTGGCAAAAATCTTAATGGTCTCAAGTGGCCTCACGCGCTGTCCCGTAAGAGGGTCAATCTCATGAATGGACTCAATTTCATCACCAAAAAAAGAAAGTCTCCACGCACGATCTTCATAATGCGCAGGAAAAACTTCCATGCTGTCCCCCCGCACCCGAAAAGTTCCACGATGAAAAGACAGATCGTTGCGATCATACTGCAGTGAAACCAGTTTTTGCGTTAAGGCCCGAATTTCTATATGCTCTCCTACCGCTAACGGAACTGTCATATTTCCGTACATATCGGGTGAACCAATTCCGTAAATGCACGACACACTGCCTACAATAATGACATCCCGTCTTTCCAAAAGCGATCGTGTTGCACTGTGGCGCATGCGGTCTATTTGTTCGTTGATGGAAGATTCTTTTTCAATGAACGTATCTGTGCGTGGAACATAAGCCTCTGGTTGGTAATAGTCATAGTACGACACAAAGTATTCAACGGCGTTATGCGGGAAAAACTCTTTCATCTCACCATACAGTTGGGCAGCTAAGGTTTTGTTGTGAGCTAAAATCAGTGCTGGGCGATCATACCGTTGGATGGTATGCGCCATAGTAAACGTTTTTCCTGATCCTGTGACCCCAAGTAACACTTGATCACGCATATTTTCCTGCAGTCCCTGGACCAGAGAATCAATCGCTAACGGTTGATCTCCTGCCGGCATATAATCTGAAACAAGGGTAAACCCACTCATGGAAATTGGTTGTGTAACATATCTTCAGCACGTTAATACGACAACGATACCAGTGCAAGAGATACCTACACTGCCATGCTAAAAGGAGGGCTTATCGGTGTTTATGCCTATCCTTTCGAAGGGATAGTCTTGGCTATCAGCATGGCTGTGGTCGCCTGAATATCATAGTGTTTCTCTGCATATGTGCGTGCATTTTTCCCCTGTTCTCCCACAAACTCAGGATTTTTAACATAAGTCACTATTGCAGAAACCAAATCATCCACACTCCCTGTTCGCACCATAGAGCCTGTAAAACCCGGAAGAACTGTCCCTTTGCAACCTGGGGCATCACTTGTAATCACAAGACGACCGCTGGCCATAGCCTCCTGCACGCTTAAAGAATATCCTTCGCGGTAAGAAGGTAGTACAAGAGCACTGGCTTGCGCGTATACGGCAGGCATATCTGTCACATAACCCAAAAAAGAAATAGTTGATGATTTTCTCAATGCGACGAACGTTTCGTGCGTAAGACTCCCGGGATTAGCACTATCTGGCTCTCCTGCTATTTGGAATTGAACATGAGGGTACTGGTTTTTAACACGCGTTGCTGCGGCCACAAACTCATGGATACCTTTTTCTTTTAGGAGCCTTCCAACAAAGAGAAATGTTAGTGGCTTCGTTATGGGAGGAGAAAAGGAAAACTTTTTACAATCTACACCAATAGGGCCTAGTACATCATAAGATTTGACAGAAATCTTATAGCGAGCAAGCAGATCCTGTGGGTCGTCTTTATTTAGAAAGAAACATACGTGCGCACGTGGCAAAGAAAGACGATAGAGAGCAACTTGTATGGCTCGAATGAATCTCACTACAAATGGTTTTTTTTCATGCGGAAGATCCGTAAAGGCATATCCCAAACCCTCCAGCAATGTCGCGATTCGGGGAACTCCGGCAAAGCAAGCAGCTAATGTGCCATAAATAACAGGCTTCGTGAAAAAGCTCAAAACAACGTGGGGACGCCAACGACGCATGAATACATACAAAAACCAGAGTGTGTAACAGTCACGAAAAGGGTTCATTCCTGTACGTGCCAGTGGATAAAAAATGGGATCAGCACCTAACGCACGCACCTGGTTAGCCGTGTCTGTAGTATAATCACAGCACAATACAAGAACCCGCCATCCTTGAGCAACCAACGCTTGAATATACGCGCCCCTGAAAGTGAGCATGCTCGCTGCCGTCGTTCCTACAAGCGCAAGCGTTTTGTGTTGGGTCCCGTCAGTCAATACTGTATTCCCAGGAAAGCGTCGATTGCAAAATTTTATACAAATCATTATATTGGGGCTGCCATGCAAATTTCTGTTGGAACTTTCTCACATCGGCCACAACTGCCCCAAGATCCCCTGCTCGTCGCGGAGCTTCGCGCACGACAAGAGGCCACTCGGTAAGACTATCTAACGCTGTGATCACTTCTCGTACCGATGTACCCTTTCCATAACCACAATTATACACATCATAAGCCCCCTTCCCTTGATAAGATTCGCGGTCTTTGAGTACACACACGTGCATGTCGGCAAGATCACTGACATGGATAAAATCCCGAATCGCTGTACCATCAGGGGTATCATAGTCCACCCCAAAAATGGTCAACTCAGGGCGCTTACCGGCTGCCACCTCACACGCCACCTTGATCAAATGTGTGGCATTTATCATTAACTGCCCCGTGCGACCGTTTGGGTCAGCCCCGGCCACATTAAAATAGCGTAGTACCGTAACATTGAGTCCATGCGCCTGCGAAGCTTCACAAAGACTGGTCTCGGTTTGAAGCTTTGATTCGGCATAAGGTGTTTCTGGATGAGGATGGTGCGTTTCATCCACAGTCATCGTTGAGGCGTGACCGTATACAGCAGCAGTCGATGAAAAGATGAAATTAGGAATACGGTGATGGCGGCACGCATCAATCAAGATACGGCTCGCGTGGGTGTTATTCTGATAATATTTTTCAGGATTGTGGATGGACTCCTCAACAATTACAGATCCCGCAAAGTGCATTACCGTAGAAATAGCATGCGCTGTAAACACTTTATCCAAACAGGCAATATCTGCCACATCTCCTTGTACAAAAGTCACATCCGTCGGTAGGACTTTTTGATGCCCCGTCGAAAGGTTATCCAGAACAATGACCTCATATCCTGCATCCCTTAAAGCATAAACCGCATGAGAACCGATATAACCCGCCCCTCCCGTGACTAGAACTGCCATTTTTTTCCTTTAGAATATCTTTTTTCTACCATACGTATTTTTCACATGAAGAACAATCGTGTTGTCTAAAGAAGGAATGTTTGTGCCAAAAGGGACTAAACTCATCTTTGTGATTAGGGCTACGTTCCCACCTCCACAGGGTAACAACTTGTACCCTGACGAAAGTGGTGTGCCCGAGAGGATTCGAACCTCCGGCCTTAGGATTAGGAATCCTACGCTCTATCCTGCTGAGCTACGGGCACACATGGTATTAACCTACGGATCCTCCTCACAAAAATCAATATGTTAATTACAGCCTTCAGATTTAATGACAGAACCGTAAATTTTGCGTATAAATATTTGCATAACTTTCTTTGTACCCTTTTTCTTTGTGTTTACCATACCAAACATTCTGACGCTTCTGCGCATTTTATCTGTGCCCATAATCCTGTTGTTTATGGCCTACCAACGCTATGATTGGGCAATGGCCCTATTTATTTCTGCTTCTCTTACAGATTGGTTTGATGGCGCTATTGCCCGAACATTCAATCAGCAAACAAAACTCGGGGCATATCTTGATCCCGTTGCGGACAAAATTATGATGGTTGCGCTTTACGGTCATTTTACTTTTATGGGAATTATTCCTTGTGCACTTACCATTCTTGTCATTGGGCGTGATCTGGCCATTGTAATAACCGTATTAATGATAAAAATGCATCCGAGACTAGGAACTATAAGGATTTCTCCACACTGGGTAAGCAAAGCAAATACCGCACTGCAGCTTTTTTATCTTCTAATAGTGTTTCTCCACCTTGTGCATGAAAACAGGATACCATCCAGTACACTTCCTGCAGTAGGGACCATGGTTGCAATAACAACGGTTTTTTCCGCAGCCATATACCTTCATCAAGTGACGCGACTGCGAAAGCAATCATGATACACAAAGGCCAATACACACTCTCTTTTCGTGAGAATGATAGCTATGCCCTCAGCGATTACTGCATCACAGAGCGCAATCAATTTATATGGCATACCCTTCAAAACACTCAGGAATGGTCCAGTCACTGTGTTTATCTAAGGGCAAGCCGCGGTGGGGGAAAAACACACCTTGCGAATATATTTACTGATACACACCATGGAACCTTATATAGTGGGGCTGACCTGACTTCCTTGCCCTCTATCGACACCAGTGCCTATGTATGCATTGATAATGTTGAAAGAGTAAGAGATCCAGAGGTTCTTTTTCATATGTATAACAAAATCAAGGAAATGAATGCACGGTTGCTGGTTACATCCACTACCTCTGTTGCTGACTTTCCGCATCTATTACCGGATTTGCTATCACGACTGCGATCAAGCCACATTATTACTATGCCAGAACCCGATGAAATTCTCATGCGTGGGATCCTCCTGAAACGCTTTGCTGATATGCAATGGCACGTTAAGGCCGAGGTACTTGATTATGTAATCGTGCGTATCAACCGCACGTATGAGGCCATTGATCAGATAATCTCAGCCCTTACCTTTTGTGTAGAAGAACAGCACCGTAATATTACCTTACCTGTTATACGTAGTGTACTAGAGGACATAAAAAGAGCATGAACAATAAAAAACGACTTACACACACTCATGAGCAAGAAGGTCTATTACTGTCACACTAGTCCATAAGGGGAATAAGCCGTTGATCACATTGAATAGTATCTAGAAGCTTGGACATATGCTCAGGAAGACCTACGCGAAACTCCCTATGCGTACCATCTGGTAATTGAAACCTAAGAAACTGGGCACACAGCTGAAGATTTACGCCACGATTTAACAAACTATATGCCGGCATAATATATTTACGGTCTCCCACTAAGGGGTGCCTGAGATAAGAAAAATGTTTTCTAATCTGATGTTTACGGCCCGTTTGTGTGACAATCCGCAATACTGATACGTCATAGTTATGAAACGTTCCTGCATAAAGACGCGTGTACGCTGTGCAAGACTCACGAGACTTTCCAGATGCATCAACAAGAGGTTGGTTTATCTGTCCTCTCATAGGTGTTTTTCCCCACACCACAGCAACATAGGATTTTTGAACTTCGGAGGCACGAAATTGGTGCGCGAGAAACTCGGCAAATTTGCGATCTTTGGCCACAACTATAATCCCGGAAGTTTCTTTATCTAAACGATGAACAAGCCGACAACCCTGGGTCATAGAACGATCTATCGCAAAAAACTCATCAAGATACGCCAGTAATCTATCAAGACTTTTCCCTACAGCTGTTCCTCCCTGGGTAGACATTCCATAAGGTTTATTAAGAACCACGCACCCCGGCAAATCCGCAAGAATCATGCTTTGGATATATTTGCGGTCTTTATCACAGGAAAACGAGATTGATGGAGAATTGGAAGGAGCGACAAAAACAAGCGTAGAAAAAGAGAGGCTATCCCCAGATTGCAAACGGTAGTTCCCCTTTTTTTTGAGGCCATTCACACGGATTTTTCCCGCACGAATAAGACGGTGTAGGGCACTCAAGGGAGTGTCAGAAAGAATCAGTCGAACAAGCCTATCCAGGCGCATATCTGCTTCATTGGGGGAAATCACACGTGTTATTTCATTTTTATAGGACATTTTTTACAAATTCACACAATCCGTTGTTGACCTATACCCTACAACACCGTATTTTGAGAACGGAAATCTGAGGGCAATTAGCTCAGCTGGTAGAGCATCTGACTTTTAATCAGAGGGTCACAGGTTCGAATCCTGTATTGCCCACCACCTTATGTTTTTCAAACCCCAAAACAGTAAAGTTGCAAAAAACCAGTAAGATCAAGGGTTTTATAGATGCTTACCTTGCGCCTAGACGTTCGCATCTAACGGAAAATCGGAGCATAAAAAGAGAAAATTTGGGGGATTTTAAGTGATTGTGCGATTCTTTAGGCACGCATGTGTTATACTGTTATAACTTAGAGAAATCGCTTTAATGCCACTGCCTTTCCAGAGCCAGTTTTGAAATATTTTTCCAAAGCCATTGCTTTTTCTTTGGTTTCAACAGCAACATAACTTTTTAGATTAGCAAGCAGAAGTCCCGCCAGTTGCAGGCACTTTAGCATCATTATGGGCCTTAAAGTCGCTGTTTTCGATTACTGCTAAAGCCAACATAACTATTGTCATTTGATAATTCTAGAAAATAAATATAATACATTTTTATCATATAGCCCGTCTTCGCTTACAGCTTCGCCGGGCGGGCTTCCTCAACCTCATCATAAAATCTAAGTTAATCAATCCTATCAAACTGGTTATTCTTCGCACTACGTGCCTCGCCCCAATTTGGACTGCCGGGCGTAATTCGTAGAACGAAACCTGGCGAAGGGGATGAGTCGGCAAAATTTTCTGCCCTCCGTGGAGTTGGTAGGGATGAGATAGAATCGTCATTTTTCCCACAAACCAATACTTTTTATAAATTTAGCCCCTTAAGTTTTCTGAGCTACTGCAATTATATACGGGGAAGTGAACCTGTTTCTAGGTATTCTTATGCCATATTTCTCTAAGATCCAGCAAAACTTAGAAGGTGCAGAAAGCATATGGCGGAAATGTTTATTATATTTATTCGAAGAAAAAGAACCTGAGTTGACAACACTTAAGTTGATTGACATAAAATATTCACATTTTTGCAACATTAAGGAAGCTTTTTGGTGTGCTTTTGAAAGCTTCTTTTTTGTTAAAGGCATATGCACATCATACACTTCCCTATCAACATATTTCTGGATTAGGCCAATAATGCTTGGTATATTTGGGATTAAAGTGATAACAGTTCCTCCAGTCTTTAAAAGCTTTGCACAAGATTGTAAACAATTCGCTGTATCCTCAAAGTGCTCTACAACGCCAAAGGATACTACATAATCATATTTATTTTGAATTTCTTTTGGCGGTTCAAATAAATCTGCACAATATATATTCCCTGGGATATTATGATGTTTTAAAAGATCTCTACTTTTTTGACAACCAACCTCCGAATAATCTAAACCATCAGCTCTTGCATCAAAAAATTGATTAAAATAAATCGGCCAGATAGAGTTAGCACTTCCAATTTCAAGGATGCTAAAGTTTTTCTTCTCTCCAAATAAAGACTTAAAATATTCATGCAATTGGATATTTACATAATTGTCTAAACTTTTATTTTGTTCAGAAAATAAAATAGGTCTGTCCGCATCAGTCCAGTTATTATCCCAATATTGTGCGCCAGCTTTATCAACTTGATTCATCTAGAAATTACCTCTTGTATGATTGAATTCAATTTTTCACCTACGTACTCAGGAGAATGGAATTTTTCAATGTATTTTTTTGATTCATCTCCTATTTCTTGTCTTTTCTCTACAGATAAGGAGGTGAACTCTAAAATTTTGTCTTTTAAGTTGTCAATATTAACATTTATGATTGGGCATTGATTCCATTGAGGATAAAGTTTGATAAAATCTTCCCTTAAGTAACACATCACCGGCTTGCCTAAAGCCATTGCTTCAATAGCCAAACGTCCGTAGGCTCCCAATAAAATTTGATCAAAAACCAAATCAGCGTTTAAGATTTCTTTCAAAACCTCATCATGATTTTTATTTTTTATTATATTAAGATTAATATTTTCACCTGAGTTATTAAGAATACTAACAGCTTTTTCTAAATGCTTAGTTCCTTTAAAATGTGAATGGTTTGTTGCATGCACAATGGTTATACCTTGACTAACAATCTTACTATGACCTACCCCATTTTTTTTATAGTTCTGAAGAGGGAAGCACCTCATATGCAAGTGCTTACCTCGACCTTCTGGTAAATAATCAGGCCAATCAATAGATACAATCTCTTGATGAGAGTATTTTAAACAGTACTTTGTATTTTTAAAAATCTTATTATCTAACATTTTAGAATACAACGGATCGTTTTGTCTTGCTGAAAATAACTCTTGTGATGCTTTATCTTTTTTTAAAGACCAAACTTTTGAGTATTGTATATCACCTCCATAAGGATTTAGAATTATTTTTTTGTTCAAAATTCTTAGTAGTTGAAACTCTAACCACGACAACAAAACAGTCCTATCAAGAAGCCTATTTTGAAATGGCATAATAAAAACATCAAACTTACATGCTGCATAAAAAAAGAAGGCGTATATTAATAATATTTGCCCAAAAAAATTTTTGTATAATTTGGGGAACTGTATAGATAAGTCAAGGTCGTAATCTATGACACCTTTTTCATTAGCAGGCACAATCCATGGTATTACTTTAGCATCATATCCAAGAGCAATCATTGCATCACGGATATAAACAAGATTATTGTTGGCTATCAATCCAAAAAAAACTCTAACCTTTTCTGTTTTTTTGTGATAAAGTATTTTATGGAAACAAATAAATAAAAAAACAAATGGTAGCATAGCCAAATCAAAAACAATTTTAATAAAGAATTGGATTTTAATCTTCAGTTTTCATTCCCTTAAAGACATTTTAATTTTTTGTACAATTTGTATTTTGCAAATATTTGATATAGGTAAACTCAAAACTTTCCTTGAACACTCTTCACTAACAGTTAATTCTCCAGCCTTTGGAAATCCTTTATAAGCTTCTTGCAAATGTAAAGGTTTCTCATAATAGACCATTGTGGGAATACCTTTTTCTTTTAAATCATGCATTATCTTGGAACGGTCTATATCCTGCTTTAATTTAACTGTATACTGAGCCCAAGCTGAGGTTGCGCCCTCAATAATATGGGGAGTTTGAACAACGTCTTTTAAAGCTTCATTATAATGTTTAGCTATTTGTTGACGCTCTTTCAATTCGTCATCGAATATTTTCAGCTTTTCTAATAGAATAGCTGCTTGGATTGTATCTATGCGAGCGTTTAGACCAATACGGACATTATCGTATTTATGCTTACCTTTTCCGTGTACTCGAATGGATTTTAAAATTTCTGCAAGCTCATCGTCATCTGTAAAAACAGCCCCTCCATCGCCATAACAACCTAAAGGCTTTGCAGGGAAGAAGCTAGTCGCAGTAGCAAGAGCTAAAGTTCCCACTTTTTTACCCTGTAATGTCGCACCAAAACTTTGAGCCGCATCGGCTAAAACCCATAAATCATGCTCGTGTGCTACTTTTTCAAGTGCAGAGTAGTCTGCAGGCTGCCCAAACAAATCCACAGCAATAATTGCTTTTGGTTTTAAACCTTGTTTTTTAGCAGCCTCAACCCCTTGTTCAACACTTTTGGGATCAATATTATAGGTATTCGGTAACACATCCACAAAAATAGGGGTTGCCCCAAGTAAAGCAACGACTTCCGGTGTTGCAGTAAAAGTAAAACTTGGAATAAATACAGCATCACCTGGACCAACCCCCTTCGCCATCAACACCATAAGCAGAGCATCCGTACCGCTAGAGCAAGTAATAGCATGCCTAGCACCACAATAATGGGCAAGCTGTTCCTCTAACTCAAAAACTTCAGGACCCATAATATAGTTACCATGATCGAGAACCCGTTTAATAGCTGCATCAATCTGTGGTCGAATTCGATCTTGCTGCGCTTGTAAATCAATAAAGGGAATTTGTTTACTCATGTTTTCAGGCTATTTCTTTAATGTTGCTGTCACGCTTCATAACTTCTTTTAAATTTCCATTTTGATCGATTGCATATTGACGTCCTTCGCGAGAACACTTTAATGATTCATCCAATTTTTCACCGGCATGAGAAACCCAGCCGATTTGTTTGGCAGGGTTACCAACCATCACAGCATGAGGCTTAACATCTTTAGTTATAACGGCTCCAGCACCAATTAAGCTATAAGCACCTAGCTTATTGCCGCAAATGATAGTGGCATTAGCGCCAATCGTTACACCTTTTTCAACATGCGTCAGGCGGAATTCATCCTTACGTTCAACTTCAGCACGCGGATTGTGCACATTTGTGAAAACACAAGAGGGACCACAAAACACACCATCTTCTAACGTAACACCTTTGTACAAACTAACGTTGTTTTGAATTTTACAATTATTCCCCACAACAACATCGGGACCAAGCATTACATTCTGTCCCACAGTACAATTTGCACCAACCTTAGTCCCTTTTAAAATATGGGAATAGTGCCAAACTTTAGTTTCTTTTCCAACAGTACACCCTTCATCAACGCAAGCCGTTTCATGGACATAATATTGTTTTTTTTCAATCTTGTTATTGTTTTCTAAATGTACCGTTACGCCCTTTGTTAAAGACTGTTGGGAAGCATCTAATACTTTTAAAACATTTAAACCTTCCAGAGAATCAGTACGCGGCATAGATTTATGCTTGATACAATCTAAAAAATGCTCACATTCGGCTTTGAGAGGCTCTTGAGAATTTAATGAGATAGCCTCAAATTCTGCTTTTTGGGGTTGTGGCAGGCCATTCACCCAATTGACTTGATGGGGATAGAGTTTAAGCTTCTCAGACCAATCAAGACCATCATCAAAAACCGCCATGCCACGATCACCCACGACCACAAGTTTTTGCTCTTTAAAGGGGTGCAGCCACGACACAAAAACATGGGCTCGAATCCCATTTTTAAAAGTTAAATGAGTTGTCGTTACATCATAAATATGCGGATTTAAATGAGCGGCACCCGTTGCCAATACGCTTTGAGGAACATCGCCAGCAAGACTTAAAATCATAGAGATATCGTGAGGTGCAAAGCTCCATAAGATGTTTTCTTGCGTGCGAAACTTACCGAGATTAAGTCGATTAGAATAGATGTATTGAAGCTTTCCAAGTTTGCCTCTTTTTACAAACTCTTCAAGTTTTACAAAAGCCGGATGGTATTGCAATAAATGCCCAACCATTAAAATTTTATTTTGTGTTGCAGAAAGTTCACATAACTTTTCTGCCTCGTTTATTTTAAGAGAGAGAGGCTTTTCAACAAACACATGCTTTCCTGCTTCAAGGGAGGCCTTCGCAATATCGTAGTGCTGCTCAGCAGGAGCAGCAATGACAACACCATCAATATCTGTTTTTAAAATCTCTGCGATTGATTTCTCTTCAACACTATATTTTCTTGCAATCTCCTGGGCATGAGCCGTGTTCGCATCACATACATATTTAAGCATACCCAACTCAAAGAAGTTTCGAACAAGGTTCTTACCCCAGTGCCCACATCCTATAACTGCAATTTTAAGCTTTTGCATATTGCTCCTTTACCGGGAAAAAGTAACGATAGATTGGTTTGATATATTTTCTAGAGTAACGATACCAGAATGTATTATATGCATTTGGATAGTCTTTATAATACATTGGCTCAACATTCAATATTTTCTCTAAATCATCCGGAGAAATAGCAAGCTTTTTTGCTACATAATCCTTTAATGACTTTATTTCTTCTTCAAGAATTGCCGGCTTTTTTAATTTTTTTAGCGCCTGACTCCTTGATAAGGCATTGGCACAAATTAAGTTAGACAAATGCCCCTTACGTTTGTCATAACCAAATTTTTTAGGAAGGATATACCCCTGAAAAAACTTTGTATAAACCGATTCATAGTGTTTGCCGCCATAATCTTTCCAATCTAATTCATTCTGAATAGTCTGTTTTGCAGTATTTAGATCAAATTTAAAATAATCAAATAAATGTATAAATTGAATTCCAAAAATTTTCTTATAAAAGAAGGTTTTTAATGAGTTTATGTAGGGAAATTTTTGAAGCTTTTCCTCCGTATACTTTTTATAAATAGAGCTAATATAACGATAGTCTCCATGTCCTTGAGACCATGCATGAGGCATAATACGTTCGGTAACTTGATTCGCCCCGCTAATAATATACTTGACGTTATATTTTTTTGCTACTTGATACAGCGTCGCGCAAATAGCATGATCCGTAGGAATTTCAGAATCTGGAGTAGAAGCTTTGAGAAAAGCCAGTTGCAGCTTACTAAACTCATTCCAATCAAGAACTTTTGTATGCAGATCAATATTTAGTTTTGTAACAATATTTTCGACATTTTTCACAGATAATTCTGAGTTCCACCCATTATCCATATGAACAGCAATAGGATTCAAACCAAGTTTCTTTTTTACAATATAAGCTAAGTAAGTGCTATCAACACCTCCACTTAAACCAATAACACAATCATACTTGCCAGATTGTTTATTTTTAATTTGTGCAATTTGATCTTCAAGTATTTGTGATCCATCTGCTTGAAAAGCCGAAAGCGTCGGTACATATTCCATGTATGATTTACAGTGATGACACTGCCCATTTTCATCAAATACAATATCTGGATCTGTTTCATCCATAATGCAAAAAGTACAAGTTTTCATGTTAAAATCTCTCGTATTTAATTAAAATAGCGTTGTGTGGGCCATGATAGATAAATCGACTGCTAGCAGCAACAGAATGCGCCCCATGATCTACAGCTTCTCTTGAGGTTGAGCTTTGATTACAGCCACCCAACAAGACGATTGGGATATTGACTTCCTGCTTTATTTTTTTTAATAAACTGTAGTCATATCCTTTAAAGCTCCCATCATTATCAATGGAGTTAAGAACCAATTCTCCCGCATTTACTCTGTTAATTCTATCTATAATCTCTACCAAAGAAAGTTGAACAACCTTCTGCCCGCTGTTCTTGTAAAATTTTTCTTTACGCAAGAAAGAGTAACGATAATCCAGAGATATTGAAACAGCTTGAGAACCAAAGTTGGCAACCACTTTCTCGATGCACTCTAAATCATTATAAAAAGCCGTATTAAAAATTATTTTCTCACAGCCTAAATGAAAAATTTTTGATGCCATATCAAAGCCACAAACACCGCCTCCATAAGTCACGGGCATCTCACATTCAGAAAATATATGTCGCAACAGATTTATATTTGGTGAGCGAGAAAACCTATTTGGAGTAATATCAATAATAATAAGCTCATCGACTCGTTTTTCATTAAAAATTCTGACTGCATTAAGTGGATCCCCAACATAGCTTGGTGCCTTAAACTTTCTGGTTTTCACCAGCCTCCCATCACACAGTTGCAATACTGGTATTATTCTTGGCCTTAACATATGATCTCGATATAATTGATTTCAATAATTCTAGCCCCTGAGAATAACTTTTTTCAGGGTGAAATTGTATCGCCGTGACTTGCCCATCGGATACAATAGAGGGAAATGTTTCGCCATAATCAGTATAAGCGACTGTATTTTTGGAATCAGGAAACCTGTAAGAGTGGCAGAAATAAAAAGGCTTCTCTTGATCTATATAGATAGAAGACTCTCTCTTTTTAGAGGGCCTGATATGATTCCAGCCAATATGTGGCAATAAAATATTGTTTTTAGGAGATATCTTTCTTACTCTCCCTGGAAGAAGACCTATCCCCTCCTGACTCCCCTCTTCGCTGCTTTCAAAGAGCACTTGTGCACCCGCGCATATACCAACTACACCTTTACCAGAATTCTTTTTGAAGCTTTTGATGTATTCATAAAAACCATTGTCCCTTAAACTCCGAACCGAAGCATCAAATGAGCTTACACCAGGTAAGATTATATAATCTGTCGTTTCTAATATGGAAGCGTCAGGATGCTCAAGAACGTCAATATTTGATAATGGCATTCTTTTCAGAATTTTTAATAAAGAACCAATATTAGATGATTTAGAACTAACAATGCCTATAGTCATAGCAAACTATAAACAAGAAACAATGTAATCATTTATCCTATCCTTATTTTTTATGTACTTCGCATTACCAGAATCTATATAATTAATAAAATCCTCAAAACCTGTTTCACTTAAGAGAAGAGAGGGAATTTTATAAATACAGGATTCAATTACGGTAGCCGATGCTGTTGTAATCATCAATTTAGCATTATCTAAAATTGAATAGATTGAATAATCACCATTATCTATAAAAATATTACTACCACACAAACTTGACACCTTCTCAAGACCAAAAGAATCTTTGTAAGCCACATGCGGCCTTATCCACCACAGATAACTCTCGTTGCATTTTTTAATAAATTCAGCAAGAACATCCCAATCGTTTTGTCCATAAAATTGAGGCTGTAAGGAAACAAAAATCATAGCTTTAAAATTTTTGGCTATCTCTAGAACTTCAGCTGCTTGATTATTAATGTAAGATTTAATTTTCTTACTTTTCAAAGGAATTAAACCAAATTCTTCGGCGGTACGGATTTTAGTAAAATTATAAGAATTCTCAGTATTAAAGGTTCTCACAGAAATATCATCCCAAAGCAAAAACTTATTGGGTACAAGGGCATATCCATCATCGGGCACTTTATTCCATTTATGGTAGGCCGGACAATTTACAATGGTACCATGTTGAATCTCATATAAATCAATATCGTTTTTCCTTGAGGATAATGATAATGCATACCCCAAAATCCCATAATAGCAAACAATATAAGATTTCTTTATTTTCTTGAGCTTAATCACCAAATCAAACACAAAAGCGCATATTTTAATCATTATTGCATTTTGGACGATTATGTCCTTTCGATAGAAACTTTCAAGTTCATGTTTATCAATAAATTTTAAAAAATCCTCATACTCTGGAAGTAATGATTCTATTTTTATAATTTTGCAATAGATTCTTGCAATAAAATAAGAGATTTCATGCAATATTTCAAGCGAAGTATATTTACTTCGCAATTGAGAGTCTTTGAATGACAATTGCGAGAAATACAACCCAATAATTCCTGGCTCTTTTTCTGATAGAGTGTCATGAAGTGGATCACAAAATTTATCATATCCCTTGTCAAAAACCATTCTGGATACTCCATCACTCAAGTACATAACCTCACATTCACCCTTAAATAAAATTTTCATTAAGAGCTTTGTTATAAAAATAACTGCTACAAATGGAAGTTTAATCACATTTATATACTTATTTATTTTAGTCTGTTTTGTTAACTTAATACTTCTGTGCTTACTAAGCATTGATGAGCAGAATGAGTTTCGAATCAACGGCCAAATTTTTATCTCATTTACACTCCAAACATCAACCGGAAATTTATCTTCTATTTCATTGATCAAATTAAGTATATATAAATTTGAATATCTATTCATTATACACCGTATACTTGATATAATAAATTAACTGTCTGACAATAATCTTCAAATCTAGGTAAATTTGCTTCTTTACCCTGCAGCATTTTAAGAATTTCTTTTGCTTGCTCAAAAATTCCAGGTTTAAATATATCATTTAAACAAGAGGGTAATTTTAGATCGAGCATTTTATAACTTTCATTTATTCTATACTTTGCCTCCTCCAAAGGTGCCAACAAAAAATATTTATCAGGATGTGTAACCGATACACTCCAAGGCCCTGGTCCATGCCAAACACCTGTATACAACCCCTCATCTGCATTTTCATATTGAATATGAGCAATTACACTATTTAATTTTCTTTCATCGTACGCCTGAATAACTTCAACACTTTCTATATTAGACCTACCAAGAAATATAAAGTAATCTAGGAGGTGAATAGAGTTTTTATACATCCAATATTTATATGTTTTATTTGAAAAGTGTAAATTTTTATAAGTATTGATGTCTTGATGATCCAATATATTTATAAATCTTTTTCCAGCTAATAAATCTATTTCAGACTTAACAGCTAACGTTGATGGGTAGTTTCTTCTATTCATTGCCACGTACAAGTCTTTGTTTAATGAGCGTATTTTATCTTGAATATGTGCGAACTCATCAAAGCCCAAACCAACGGGCTTTTCAGCCAGAATCTTCCAGCTATACTCTAAAACTTCATCTATTATCTCAACGAATGATTCCTCATTTACTGCAATAATTACTAAATCCGGTTCTAATTCTAAATATAACGCACTTATACTATCGCAGACTTTGTCTATATTTAATTCATCAGAAAATCTCTGTGCTTTTTGTGATGATCTACTATACACCCCTACTAGATTCAGGCCATTTATTTCATTAATGGCCTTTGCATGCTCAAAAGCCATATTGCCTGCGCCGACGATTGCAATTTTATACATAATTTCTAAGCCCACTTATATGTATTATCTATATATTCAGGCGGTATATTTTTTACGTTTACAGAAATAGAGTGCCTATCTGCAGAACAAATTGCAGCTATAGCAACCTTAATAGTTAGTTCTGCTTCATTACAGCTTGGGTAATTATCACTATTAATCAATGATGCTATTACTTTTTTAGTAGGTTCAATCACACTCAATGGCTCAACTTTAAAAAATTCGTTTTTAGACTTCAGACCATAAAATATTGATGGCTTATAAATATCTTCTGGATGAGATCTTTTAGTCCTGTAGCAATCACCAGACAATTCATCCATAAATATTTGGCCTCGTTCAAAAGTAAATGTTGAAAATATACCGTGCCCATGGTTTTCCATAATATTTAAATTCAGTACACAGTTGTTTTCTGTCACTACTCTTATATTTCCAGAATAATCCTTATACTCAGCACCTCTTGGATTTTGTAAGTTTTGTTTTTGCAGCCAAGCATTAACAACTTTAGGAATGGATGAACTAAGGTATCTTAAAAGCTCAAAATAATGCGTACCATTCATTGCTAAACCAAAGTTGCCTGCCTGAACAGATATTGAGCTTAAACTTCCCATTTCCCCTGATAAAGATACTTTTTTTATGTAATTATAATGACTCATAAATCTCATCTGATGATTAACTGCTATTTTAGAAGGTGAGTCAATATGAATTTTTTTTATATGGGAAATTTGCTTTAGAGAAGACAAAAAAGGTTTTTCACATAGTATGTATTTTATGCCTCTATCAATAGCTTTAACCAAATAACCGTAGTGACTAGCGCACGGTGTGGATATTATTACAATATCAATAGAGTTGTTTTGAAGAAATTCATAAAACTCAGATGAAGGAAAAATATTAACATTACTATCTGTTTTCCCCCTATTCATATCAAAAATAGCCACCAGATCTAAATTCATCTCCTTACAAATCTGAACATACCTGCAACCCATTCTTCCATAACCAATTAAAACGGCCTTCATACTGGCACCACATATTCCTCATTACTTGAGGTAGAGGTCGTCACGGTACTCTTTTTAATCAATCGTGAAATTTGACTATAGATAAAACAGTGAACTTCTTTTGTGAAGTGATGACCATCTTTCAGAACATACTGTGGATTATCTTTAGTAAAACTATAAAGATCTAGAATGTGCACCTTGTTATTATTGTTAGGTAAACTACTCAAAAAAAGATTATAATCTCTAACATTGTCTAAAATCTTATAACTTTTTTTTAACATTAAAGGTCCAGGGGATAAAATATTCACAATAATAATTTTTTCTAAGTTGGGATTTTTTTTAAGAATATTATCTATGATTTTATTTATATTAATCTTATAATTCTCTAACGGAACATTTTGGATTTGTCGTAGCTTTGTAAATAGATATCTTTTTTCCCTAACATAGTTTGATATTTTCGTCGAAACTCTCCAAAGTATCGGCAAATTATTCATAAAATGCAGCAAGGCTTTCTCATACTTTTTAAAAACTCTTCGCGAACAATCACATATGCCAACTTGTAAAACAAAAAAGCTGCTGTCGTAGTCATAAAAATCTTCTTCTGTTCCCGGAACTACAAAATTTTCAGTAGTAGCCGCTCTAATACTCCTATCTATAACTATATTGTCATCTAACGATAAAAGATAATTAGAGGTATAACTATATGGAACATTCTCTGATGGACGCAACATCGAAGTACTATCCCCTAAGACCACAATTTTTTTCTTTCGCATATCAGATTTTTTCTGCTATTACCTGGATTCTTCCCATTTGAATTGAATCAATAAATGTGTCAGTTTTAAAGGTTTTGTAATAAGTTACTTTGTATCCACACCTCTCTAGCAAACCAGCGTAATTATGGTTGTAAGAAACATAGCCAATTTTCCCTGTCAACTTATCATAATAAATATGACCAACCTCTGAGGCTTCAGAGTCTAAAGCTTTAGGATTTTTGTCTTTATGTGGTTGCAACCAAAAAGGTTCATTAAATATAATATTTTTGGATACTGTAGATAGCTCTTTAATATACTCTTGAAGCTCTGCATTCCTAATATTATTTGCTGTTGATGAAAAATAAGTGAGATCAGATTGTATATTTTTATTCTTAAGAAGATTTAGTGCATAACCGCTTTTAACTTTAAAGTTGTTTCTAGTCAAGCCATGGTTTATTTGCTCTATGTTTCTTGGAAAATCAATTCCTAAAAAGTTTACTTCACCAAACTCTTCTGCTAGAACGCAGTCTGGGTAATCATAACTACATCCAATATTTAGAACTTTAGATACAGAGCCAGTTTTAATAACTTTTCTTACTAGAGGGATAATGGAGCCATAAAAAGTATTTTCTAACGTACCATCCTTATGATTAGATTCAAAAAAGCTCCTTCTTGAATCCAGTTCAATTGTATCACATTGGTAGCTCTCTAATTCATCAACTTGCGCTTGATTAAGTAGGTTACCTGGGTACCTTGAAATATACACGTTATTAATTTCAGCGTCACGCTTCATTTTTATATATGGACCATAAAAGTATTCAATTAATCTACCTACAAACATTCTAAATGTTCCAAATACTTTTCTCTTTGACAATATATCTTCTTGCACAAACATTACTTTATTCCTTTTAATACGTTAACATGATCAATTCTGGGTAATTCGAAATTGCTAAAGTCTGCTAAAGTAGCATTAGACCGAAACCCAATCTTAATATTCAAATCTTCTAAAATTGACATTGTATCATCACTATAAGAATTACAGGGATGCGCCATAGAAAGCACCTCACCATGAATAATTTTTTTAAGGTCGAGTATATTTTTTCTATATTCCTCACACTGCTCCTTCAGAGATAAGCACTTTAAATTTGTTGGATGACTATAAGAGTGCGCACCTATAATATGTCCTAGCTTGTTAATTTCTTTAATATTCTTTTTACTTAACCAAATTTTGCTAGCAATTTCAGACTTTTTAACCCCATAACAATCTAGGATAGAATCCATTATACTGAAGTATTTGTTTTTACCTAAAACAACATCCCTAAAGTATCTAAAGAGCCTATCTGATTCCGAGTAAAAACTATACTCTTTCAAATACTTGGTGTTTGTAAAATCATCTATATGCTTGAAGATATCTATACCAGTGCTTTCAATTTTAGCATTAAATGCCTCATAAAATTGATCAATAGAAATAAAATACTTTGACCTAAAATATCTGTATAGTTCAAGATTTCCCTTTTGATTTTTGACACTTTGTGAATTTATAAACCAAAAAGCTTTTAATCCCATATCCTCAAGAACAGGTAAAGCTATATCGTACTGACAAAGTAGAGCATCATCAAAAGTAAGACATACCTCATCTTTCTTTAGTTGACCTGTTAAACATTTGTCCAAAAATACGTCAGAACTAATTAGTTTGCTTTCATCCTTAACAGTCTTAATAATCGAAACTAAAGTATCTCTTGTTATCGAACCCTGGGATTGATAATGATCTTTTCCATGGAAATGGTGAAACATAACTGAGGGGTGCACCTACTTATACCCCCTGTAAATTAATTTAGCGTACTCGAAATCTAAATCATCGTCTATATCAATTGAACGGTACTTAGGCATTATATAAACTTTTGCTTTACCGCCCCATAGACCCTTAATCAATGATTGAGGCTTCCAAACATATATCGAGCCATTTATACCAAAAGCTTTAGGAGCATCTTGCCTTCTTGCTAGCAATTCATTTGGCTTTTTAGAAAGATTAGCAATGCCGTTTTTATTAACCTCTACTAGAGTAAAGTAAGGATTGTGTTTTGCTTCACTTACTGAAAAGACAACATCCACATCATCACTCATTTCTTTTATAGCATTTTTTATATCAGTAGAGCTTCTGATTGGTGATGTCGGTTGCAAATCAATCACTAAGTCTAGGCTTTCACCTCTTTTATTCAGATAATTTAGACAATGCATAATCACTGGTATTTTTCCAGCTGTATCTGTTGCTAGAGCTTTTGGCCTTAAAAACGGAACTTGAGCGCCATATTCTTTAGCAACTTCAGCAATTTTTTCTGAATCAGTTGAAACATAAACTTCATCGATCAATGAGCAAGCTTTAGCTTGTAATATTGAGTGAGCAATCAAAGGCTTTCCACAAAAATCCAGGATATTCTTATTTTTCAATCCTACGGACCCACCTCTTGCACATATAGTAGCAATTGTTTTCATTACTTCCCCATAGTTACTTTCTCATAATCCTGTATACTACCAAGGTCCGCCCAGTATTCATGTATGGGGAAAGTAGATAACTTTTTATTAGAATGAATTACTTTTTTAAGAAGCTCAGGCATATCTAGATACTTATCAAAATCAATAAAGCTAAATATATCTTTCTTAAAGCAATAAACTCCTGCACTTATAAAATGAGTATATGTTGGCTTTTCAATAATGTCCGTTGCATTTGCATCACCTATTGATACAACACCATATGGTACTTGATGACTATACTGCCTTACCCCTAGAGTTCCTATTTCTCCATGATTTTTATGATATGAAAGCAAATTTGAGAAGTTAATTTTAATTAACAAGTCACTATTTAAAACGATAAAGTCAGAATTAATCTTATCTTTTAACAAAGACAAAGAACCGGCGGTACCCAGTGGTTCATCTTCCTTAACAAACTGGATGTTAACACCTAAGTTATTATTCTGATCAAAGTAATCGATAATTATATTTGACCTATAATGAGTTGTTATGAAAAAATTCTTAAAATTACAAATTTTCAGTTGATTAATTATATGATGAATAATTGGCTTGTTATTTACTGGAAGCATAGGTTTTGGTAGAGTTTTTGTCAAAGGCATCATTCTTTTGCCAAACCCGCCTGCCATTAGTACAACCGAAACCTCTTCATGAACATCTTCAATCCTGTCGATTGTTTCAACGCCTATAATTGTTTTATCACCTTCAACAACAGGTACACATAACACACCTGTACGCTCTAAAATCTTATATATTTCATCTGGGCTAAATGATGAATGCACATGTATCGGATTGTCATTCATTACAGAAGTGACGTCAGCATCAATACTTAAACCTTTTAAAAATCCGCGCCGAATATCACCATCAGTTATTGTTCCTAGCAGCTTATCCTCTGCATCAGAAACGATGATGATTCTTAATCCTGTATCATCCAAAACTTGCATCGCTTCTCTTATCGAGCTTTGTAGTTTTAAAGATATTTTTTTCCAATTACTAATCATTTTAAAATCTTGTAATTGCCCGCACTAGTGTATTATCAGGAACAATTTGAGATGGCAAAATTACAGCTCCTGCCCCGATCATACAACATTTGCCAATTTTAGCCCCCCCCAAAATAATAGCTCCAGGTCCTACATGCGAGCCTTCTCCAATAAATGAGTCATGCTCTATAATAGCTCCTGTGTTTACTATTGCATTTTTTGCCACATGAGCACCAGTTTGAACAATAGCATGATGAGCTATCAGTATCCCATTGGATAAGTTTGCGCTATTAGATACATAACTATGATTTGATAGTATATTAAAGGAATCATATTTATTTTCTAGGTATCTATCATACAACTTCAATCGTATCGCTAAGCTATTAGGAGTCGCACCTCCAATTCCAATAAAGAAAGAACTAAAAGCATCAAACTCTTTGGCTTTTTCAAGATTTGAAAATATTTTAACAAGCGGATCCGTAAAACAATCAAAACGCATGTTTATCTGACTGGCAATCTCATTAACCAGCTTAGCATGACCACCTGCGCCAACAAGAACCCTATTCATTGATAGGCTCTAACTTTGAATAACTTCTAAGAGCTTTTGATCCAATTAAATCCCAAAATTTTATTGGGTCTATTTTATTGTTTGATGGTCTCAAACAAATCAAATCATTATATTTAATAACTCTGCCCTCAATAATATCTCTCGCGGCATATACACCTCGCCTAACTAAAGGTTTGTTTTCTAATTCACTCGGTGTTGGGGTCTTAACAGGTGACCCCAATATAATTTCAGCATCCCGTATTCTATCAATCATCATTTTAAAGTCATTTATGTTCAAGGAAGCTTTATGATCAGGTCCTTTCATATCATTATCTAGTGTTATGTGCTTCTCTATTAACCTTGCTCCCTTTGCAACAGCCAAAGCCGGAACAAGACTTCCTTTAGAATGATCTGAATATCCGAGCTTTAGGCCAAATCTTTTAGAATACGAATCTAAGACATTAAGGTTTATATCTTTGATTGGTGCTGGATAAGCCGAGGTGCAGTGACATAATATAACTCTATCGTAAAGAACTTCTCTGATACTTTTGCTGGATAATGTCTTTTTGATTTGATAAGTACTTTCAGGAATTGTTTTAGGCTCTACAATTCCAAATGCTATAATTTCTAGCGCTCTTTCTATCTCTTCATATGTCGCCATTCCCGTGGAAAGAATTATCTTTTTATCGCTTTGTGCCATTTTTAATAATAATGGTCCAAAAGTTAAATCACCTGATGATACTTTTAAGTAAGGCACATCTAGTTTTAATAAAAGCTCTAACTGACTCAAATCAAATGGTGTAGATAGAAAGTCTATTGAATAATTCTTAGAAAATTCTTGCAACTCTATCATATCATCCCAAGTAAGCTCTAATTTTTTAAGCAAATTATATTGTGTGTCATCGCCACAGTTTTCCGACTGGTACTTTGTTTGGGCTGTTTTCGGATGAACGATAGTATCTGCACTAAAACTTTGAAACTTAATTGCATCAGCTCCAACATTAGACGCTTGAACTATTAACTCACGTGCAAGATTTAAATCACCATTATGGTTCACACCTGCTTCAGCTATTATATATGTCTTATTACTGTCCATCATAAAATTTCTTACATATACTTTTTTCGAGGTTAAAAGAAAAGAGAAATTCACAAACTCTATTTCCAATCTTTCCTGGCTCTTTATAAATTTTTTCTGAAGGACCTGAAAAATTTAAAGCTCTATTAATTGCTGCTGAAATATCATCAGATTCATAGCCTGCCTTAAATACACCCCGCGGAAAGATTCTACCTTCTTGTCTATTTCCTATATTAACAACAGGAACATTTAAGTAAGGTATTTCTATTATTCCACTAGATGAGTTTCCAATGCAAAATTTTGCTTTGGCCAATAGTTTTAAGAAATCATCACCAAGCGTTGGTATAAATTTAACCCTTTTGTCATTTTTCACCCATTCTGCCCATACTTTATTGATTAAGACTCCACCAGGGTCACTATTTGCTTTTGTAATTATTATTTTGAAGTTTTTTAAACTTAATAAAGATGATTTTATACTCATTAATTGTTGTTTGATGCTTTGTTCATTATACGTTTCGCTATGGTAAGTAAGAACGCAGAAGTCTTCATCATTTTTAAGATTATATCTCTCCAATACCCTTGCTGATTCTCCTAAGCTTGAAGGCAGGTTGTCGAGCCCAAGAGCACCAACTACGTGCACTCTATCTGGCTGCTCACCCATTCTAAGTAAACGCTCTTTATATTTTTCATGACTGACAAAATGAAAGCTGGACAGTTTTGATATAGCGTGCCGATAACCATCATCTATCGCACCGTGGGTTACCTCCCCCCCATGAATATGCGATATAGGTATCTTCATAGAATATGCAGCTACTGCAGATGCCATAGTTTCATATCTATCACCTAACAAAACGACCATTTTTGGATTAACGTTTTTTAATATTCCAGAAAAACTTTTAATTCCTTCACTTATAGCTTGAGTCATACAAAGATAAGAATCCTGATCACTTAAACAATTTATCTTACCAAATAACTCTAATCCATCTTTTTCTAGTTGTTGATCAAAATTCTCACTAACACACTCGCCAGATGTAACAAGAACCAAAACTTTATTATCTTGTAACTGTTTAGCTAAGTTACGTAATAGCCAATAATCAGCCCTAGATCCTATAACCAATAAAATCTTATCCATGATTAACCAACTTTACACTGCTTGGGAGACAAATAACCCTTGAATAATGATTCTCTGCATTACAACAATCAGACCTTGGAAATCTGGCATAAATTTTTTGCATATGTAAGGGTTTCCAAAAAGGTCTAACAAATATTTTATTATCAATCAAGTAATTCAATATTACATCTTTCAGATCTTTTTTATCTTCATTTAGCACAAAAGCATTTAGCCAGCAATTCGCATCCCCCATCATATCAGGCGAGTAAATACTCCCATACTCATTATGCTTATAGTTATCCACATATCTTTTAAAGAGCTCTCTTTTTGACAACAAATATTTGTCAATCTTTTCTAATTGACTGCACCCAAGCGCAGCGTTTAAGGCTGGCATTCTTAAATTAAAACCAATATCATCATGCTCAAACTCAAATTTATGAGTTTTTTTTGCTGTTGTTGATAAATGTCTCATTTTGTAAGCAAGGCCTTTATTATGAGTAACGATAGCCCCCCCCCCCCCGGTGGTAATTATCTTATTACCATTAAAACTTATTATCCCCAAGCCAGTTAAACCTGATACTCTCTTGCCTTTATATTTAGATCCAAGAGCTTCTGCTGAGTCCTCTACAACTTTTAAATTATATTTTGTTGATATGTAGTTTATCTTCCCAAGATCACATGAGGAACCAAGCACATGAACTGGAACCATTGCTCTTATGATTCTTTTTGTTTTTTTATTTATTAAATTTCCTGTATCATCAAAAGTGGTGATTTCAGATAAATAATTGTCTAGCTTATTAAGTGCAATGTTAAAGTCATCTGAACCACTATCAACAAGATGGGGTATAGCTCCAAGGTGGCAAACAGCATTAGCTGTAGCCACAAATGTCAACGAGGGCATTATAACTTCATCGTTTTGACGAACACCGATTACATTCAATGCAAGAAATAAAGCAGATGTACCACTAACTGTCGTTATTACATGCGGAATGTTTAGATAAGCTGATAACATATCTTCAAATTCTTGGACCATTTCCCCTTGATAAGAAACCCAACCTAAGTGAACAGCTTTAGATACAAGTTCTATATCATAGTGATCAAATGTCGGTTCGTGTAAACCTACAGGTAGATTAACATTATCAAAAATGCTTAGAAGGTTCTGTTGAAAAGAATACAAATCCATTTAAACAATATACCTATCGCTAAATATAAACCCATTATCTATATGATTCTCAAACCATTTTAGTGTTATTCCTAAACCTTGCTCCAAATTATGTTCAGGACTCCATCCTAGAATATTCTTAGCTTTCTTATTGCAAGCACACAATCTTTCAACTTCACTTTTATCAGGGCGTATTCTTTGTTCATCCATCTTGATTTGAAGATCAACATTTGTTAATTGCGATATTGTTTTAACAACATCCTTTATAGTAACTTCAACTCCGGTGCCTAAATTAATAAACTCACCAAAAGCTCCTGCATTACCTATGAAAGATATCATGCCGTTAACAGTATCTTGTACAAAGTTAAAGTCACGAGTTGCGTCAACATTACCTAATTTTAATTCATTATTTCCAGAAATTACTTGAGAAATAATTGTAGGTATAACAGCCCTTAGGGATTGTCTTGGACCATAGGTATTAAATGGCCTAACAACAGAAACTGGAAGTCCAAAAGAGCAATAATATGAATAAGCCAACTGATCTGCAGCTATTTTAGACGCAGAATAAGGAGACTGTCCTACAAGAGGATGATTTTCGGTAATTGGTACAAACTGAGCTGTGCCATACACTTCACTTGTAGAGGTATGAATAACTTGCTCCAACTGATTGTCAATAGCAGCCCTTAATATATTCATAGTACCTTTAATATTAGTATCTATATAAGATTCAGGCGCATTGTATGAGTATGGTATGGCAATCAATGCCGCTAAATTAAAGACAACGTCAATGTCCTTCATTGCACTTTTTACACAGTCATAATCTTTAATATCACCGCGAACTATTTCAATTTCTTTTAATATAGTAGGAGCTAAATCTTTTAACCACCCAATATCATTGAATGAATTATACAAACATAAAGCTCTAACCTTATACCCCCTTTTAATTAGCTCTGTAGTCAGATGGGAACCAATAAAGCCTTCTGATCCCGTTACAAGTATTCGTTGTTTCATAATCCCCTAATTTCCTATATGGTGTGACATCGCTAGCACAGAATCCTTACGTACCTCAGATAGCTTACCGTTCTCTATCTTAAAAATTCTATCACAATTCTTTAAAGTACTGACTCTGTGAGCAATCATGATCACAGTATGAGCGTCACATATTGTGTCTATTGTCTCCATGAGTTGCTTTTCAGTAGCGCTATCTAATGCAGAAGTAGCTTCATCAAAAATTAAAACCTCTGGATTTCTGTACAAAGCTCTAGCAATTGATATGCGTTGTCTTTCCCCTCCAGACACCCTTATTCCTCGTTCCCCAATGGTTGTTTTTAAGCCATTTGGTAATGAATTTACAAATTGTCTTAATTGAGCACTATCAACTGCATTATCAAGAGCCTCTTTATCAATTTTGTCACACCCAAAAGCAATATTTGCCTCCACCGTATCATCTATTAAGTTAATACTCTGCGCGACATAACCAATTTTTTTATGCCACTGAAAAGAGTTTGGCTTGTATTGAGCATCAATGAGTACATTCCCTTTTTCGGGTCTTAAAAGCCCTAAAATCAAATCTATCAAAGTCGACTTTCCTGAACCTGTATGTCCCACTATGCCGACAGATTCTCCTTTATTAATTTTAAGATTGATATTGGATAATGTATTTTTCTTTGAGTTTAAATATTTAAAATTAACATTATTAAATTCGATGCTTTTTGTGAATCGAAACGAAGTTTCATCTACATAATTGCTTTTAGACTCAAAAGCAATATATTCTTGATGCACGCGATCAATGGAAGGAATAACAGATTTAAGGGCATTGAGATCATTAATAATGCGATTAAGCCCTGGCATTAAACGAAATCCCGCATATAAATAACCACTTAAAAGACCAATCATTTGCATCGGACTCTCATGCCCCATACACAAATAAGAGATAGTTAGCACAAATAACCCAACAAAAAGAATCTCAATTCCCATACGTGGCAGTGCGTTTGTTGCTGTTTGAATAGCTTGCACCTTTGAGCGTTCCTTTGAGTGCACTTGATAAGCCTTAACGAAAGATTCTTTTTTACCGAGCAAAACAATTTCTTTAAAAGAATGAAAGAATTGCATCAGGTTTTTATGGGTATGAAACCCTGTTTGTTGTAGATTTTGTCCCCAATAGTAAAATTTAGGCAGTAAAAATTTAGAAGTCAATAAACCCAACGTCATTCCGATTACAAAAATTATCAGTACCAAAGTTGGGTTCACATAAACAATCATCCCCACTAAAAAAATAAATACGCTCCCTTCCGACAGAGACCTTGCAAGCGAAACCATTCCACTTGAAAAAGCTTGCTCGACATCTGAGCCCACAACTTGCAAACCAAAAGAAGAATTTCTTGTTAGGTAAAATCCGTAATCAGCTTGAGCATAACGATGTAATAATTTGTTTTTGAACTCAAAGCACATTTTTTGAATAGAAAAATTCTGAAAAAACACTTCCGCCGCAGCAATTAAATTTTTAACAACGTAAACAACCCCAACAGCAATAGCCACATAAAAAACTGTTTTCCCTGGAGATAAATTTTCTGTTATTCCAAGCTTTTGAAAATATTTTTGACCAACTGAAGGATCATTTAGCACTTGGGCAAACACAACGATGACAGATGCAGTGACTACTTCAAGCAAAGATACTACTAAAGCAAATCCTACAATACCTAGCCATTTTATTTTCTCTTCTCGTGTCAACAATTCACGTAGTTTTTGAATAGCCGAAAAAATGGAAGGAGTTAAATTATTTTCTTGTTTCACCATAGCTACCACAGTCCGGGTGAAAACACCCACGACATTTAAAATTACACTTCAACTAAATCCGAAACATCGAATTTGACTCAAAAAAGCCTCGTCACGAAGACTCTTTCATAAAAAACAATACCTGCAGACTAGGCATTTATCTCTTTTTCCCGCTCCAATCCTCGAGCGGAATTAACTCTTTTACGCGCAATGCACAATGTTGCAATGCTAAGCAATTTATCCTCTCCAATACACTCTTTTAAAACATCAAATGTACCTTGGGGGTTAGCTATATCAGTCACCAACACAGCATCAAAACCTTTAAGATTTTCAATATACCCTTCAGATTGCATAACAAGTTTCACGCTAACCGCAAAACCTTGCGACACTAACATAGCAATCTCAGCAACATCACCACTACCCACCATCGCAATTGTTTGGATACCTTCTTTCTGGCATTGACCAAACAATTCTTCTAATTGCACGCGTGTGTCGCGAAAAAATGTCATGGCTCGATACAAATACACCGATACCATGCGACTTTTTTCAGCAAACCCTTTTGGAGTAACAAAGTAAGCCCAACGTCTCGGCGCCACCTGCTTAGAGCGAACAAAACCTTTGCGGACACAGCTTTTCATATAGCTGACCATCATGCCCAAAGAGATACCCATTTCTGTCGCCAAATCCCTTTGCGTGGCTTCTGGATTTTCAGCTAGAGTCGTAAGTAATCTGACCATGACCTCCCGATCTGTATGCTGTCTTGCCTCTTCAAAAACTGCCATTACATTTAGTACTTTAAAAACTTAGATCACTTTGTACACGTACTGTACTTTATGTAATTTAAGGCTGTCAAGCAGTCGCGGCAAATTATTTTCCAGTTCGACGGGGCTTTGATCGTTCTTTGCCAAGCACGTAGGCAATGGCATCAAAAAGCGGCCTGTACCACACATCGGCTCTAAAATAGGGTCAATTGCCATTTGATAATTCTACAAAAAACATAATGCATAATTCCATAGCCTACCTACGCGAAAACTTCGCCGGGCGGGCTTCCTCAACCTCATCATAAAATCTAAGTTAATCAATCCTATCAAACTGGTTATTCTTCGCACTACGTGCCTCGCCCCAATTTGGACTGCCGGGCGTAATTCGTAGAACGTAGGGTGGCGGAGGGGAAGGGATTCGAACCCTCGATACGCGTTAACGTATACACGCTTTCCAAGCGTGCGCCTTCAGCCGCTCGGCCACCCCTCCGTTATTAGGAATTATTTTAGCTATGCCCCATTATCTATGCTCTTGTCAACTGCATGTATCGTTATGCAATCACACATCGGATCAATTACCCCCACTTTGATACAAAATTATCCGTCCCTAGGGGGGGCATATGCAGTGTCCCAAGGACGTCCTCTATCTTGTTAACAACCGAATAAATTGTTTTATCTTCTTCGCGTGCAAACCCATTGGGAATCATTGTTTCTTCAAAAAAATGCAAAAAATTGTCCCAATAACCCTCAAGATTACAAAAGGTAATATTTTTTTTATGCAAACCAATTTGTTTCCACGTAAGGATTTCACACGTTTCATCCAGGGTCCCAACACCACCAGGGAAAATTACAAATGCATCTGAACGCTCATACATCATGAGTTTACGCTCATGCATGCTGTCAACCACGTGAAGTTCATCTAAGTCTTTATGTAGCCCCTCACGCTTATCGAGAAACTTGGTAATAACACCAGTCACAGCGCCTCCGGCCTCAATGGCCCCATCAGCAACCAAGCCCATAAGACCAGCACTCCCTCCCCCATAAACAAGTCGGATTCCAGCATCAGCAATCAATCCACCCAAACGCTTAGCCTCATGGCGAAAGATTTCAGGCGTCTTATTCGAGGATCCGCAAAACACGCAGACACTTTTAAGTTTACTCATATGCCCTCTCTTTAAATGATGCATTGACGCACGATTTCATAACACCTAAAACAGTCTGATACAATACTATCCTACGACAAAGTTATTAGCAAAAACTTAACGAAAGAAATCTTGTGAATTCAATAAAATCCACACGCACAGGCCTCACGCTACACTACCTATGGGATTTCTTGTGGAAAAAAGCTGCTCGGCGTCAACGCATTGCTATCTTTCTGTCGCTGGGAAGTCTTGTTTTGAGCAAAGTTTTGTCAGCGGGAGCCCCTGTATTATTTAAAAAATCGATTGATTTTCTCAATCCTGGATCATCCCATATTTTGACTCTTTGCATTGTTGGATTTGTGCTTGCCAATATTCTGAGTCATGTCTTTGCCAATGTGCGTGATATTATTTTTACGCGGGTAGAAAGCACCCTGCATAAACATATTGTTCTCAATGTCTTTCAGCACATTCACCAGTTAAGTCTTGATTTTCACCTCAAAAAACGCACGGGTTCCCTTGGGCGCATCATCGAACGAGGCTCTCAAAGCCTAGAGCGCTTTTTTCGCTTTTCACTTTTTATGCTCGCACCGACGCTTCTTGAAATTCTTTTTATCACGGGGGTTCTCATTCACCTATATACCGCATTCTACGCACTAGCAATGCTTTCAACGCTATCTATGTATATATTATATACCTATTTTGTAACTGCGAAACGCCTGAAAATAGTCCGTGAAATGAATAATCTCGATACCCAAGCAAGTGGCGATGCCATCGACAGCATATTGAACTATGAAACTGTTAAATATTTTGGAAATGAAACCTATGAATATGGGCACTATGATAAGATTCAGACCGCCTACCAACGGATTTTTGTTCAAAGCCGTGACTCACTTGCTCTTCTCAATATTGGGCAAAATATCATCATGTACGGGGGGATGCTTATCATGCTTGTGTATGCTGGCATGGAAGTACAGTCAGAATCCATCACAGCTGGTGACTTTATTTTGTTTCAAATGTATTTGGTGCAACTGTATCTTCCTCTCAGCAATATTGGCTTTGCCTACCGTGAGCTGCGGTTAGCGCTGACAAATATGGAAGAAATGTTTGGAATATTGGAAGAAAAGCCACAGATCAGCGACCCTTTCGATGCCTGTGAACTGGTAAGCACAAAAGGACATATCCGCTTTGAAAACGTTAATTTTTCTTACACCCCACACCGTCAGATTCTCCACGACTTCTCACTCGAGATTAAACCTAAACAGACTGTTGCCATCGTGGGACTGAGTGGTGGTGGTAAATCAACCCTCGTACGGCTTTTATATAAATTTTACGAACCCACATCAGGTCGGATATTTATTGATGATGTTGATATTGGGTCTTATACCCAAGAATCATTACGCCGCCACATTGCGATTGTTCCCCAAGATACTATCTTGTTTAATAAAACGCTTTTTTACAACATTGCTTATGGTAAACCTACCGCATCGAACAATCAGGTTATTGCAGCAGCAAAAGAAGCGGAACTCCATGATTTTATCTGCAAGCTTCCGGATGGATATGATACTATGGTCGGGGAGCGGGGCCTAAAGCTTTCTGGGGGAGAAAAGCAACGCGTAGCCATTGCACGAACGCTCTTGAAAAATACGCCAATTCTGATTTTGGATGAGGCAACATCTGCGCTAGACACACAAACAGAAAAATCTATTCAAGCCAATCTCCGCCGTATCAGTAAAAATCGCACAAGCTTTATCATTGCGCATCGACTATCAACCATCGTGCATGCCGATACTATTGTCGTTCTTGCCCAAGGGCGTATCGTTGAACAAGGAACACACGCCGAACTTCTTGCCCAGCATGGCAGTTATGCGAAACTATGGCTGAAACAATCACAGCAATCGGGATCCCCATTACTGACTGAGTAAAAGAAAACGCTTTTTTTTATGAGGTAGAGCCTTGCTGTTTTTGCTGGACCACTGTCGTTGATTTTTCAAGTGCTTTTGCTGCTGTCCTGGAAACACCGTCATCTTCTTCCAGAGATTCATCTGTTATGACCGTTGTACTTTCACCGCTATCAAGGGCAAAATCATCATTGGGTGTTCTAATATCAAAGTATTCTTGATAATCATCAGAATCATTTTCATCTTCGACTAAATCTTCATCTTCGACTAAGGCCTCCGCTTCTGCAAGAATAATTTCTTCATCAGAAAAACCCGTCGTTTGAAGAACAATTGCCGACGCACCTGCGCCAGATAAAGTCCAAGAGAGAGTTCCATTATCGCCAACAAGCGTTGCATCATTATCATAATCACTCGCCAGTTGTATCGGTGCATCAGTACCACCAACATGGCGATCCGGCGCCACATAGGTATCAGTTAAAATTGTTTGATCGAATGTAACTCCTTGAATCGTAACGGGAACTTGCGCAGCAGCAGCCGCATTGGCTGTATTTGTTCCCTGGAAAATACCTAAATGAGGAGAACCCCCTAAACGAGGAATCTGCCCAACAATGCTACCATAATATGGACTGTCAAGTGGTGCACGCAAGGCCCCAGTATTCGTATTATTTGTAATCGAAGTATTAATCGAAGTATTACCAGTACCGGACACACGCCCCACAATACCACCAACAAAGCTTTGCGCATTATCCGCAGTGATAAAAACAGATCCTGTGTTAGCCGAAACAGTACTGCCTGTAGCGCTCAACTCCACACGCCCCACAAAACCGCCAACTGCTCTACCACTCCCACTATTGGATGACTGAATGTACACATTAGTGAGCGTGTTGTTCGAAACGGTAGATTCACTCATATAACCAACAGCACCACCTGTGGATACATTACCACCTCCGATAATAAGGGTGTTTTGCACGGTGTTGTTGTCTACCGCACCGGAAGATTCCACATGCCCCACTAATCCTCCCCTAAACCAGTTAGCAGTGGAAGTGGAAGTGGAAGTGGAAGTGGAAGTGGAAAGGAGAAAATCAGTGACCGACGAATTGCTTACACGACCAGCTATAACCCGCTCCACCAATCCACCTGAAGCCCCACCTGAGGTGATGCTTCCTGCGGTAACGTGACAGTTATCGATGAGTCCACTCTCCAGGCGGTGGGCGAAGGCTCCGACTCCCCACGTGCGTGCTGGGTCATTGTACGCGCCATACGAAACGCTTAAATTACGCACATAGGCATCGTCCCCATTAATATCAGGGAAAACAGAACGGAATGTTGTAGCGTCAGTGCGTGCAAGGGTAATTCGTTTGTTGTCTCCATCAAATTTTCCTGTGAAGAGAGCCAAACCTGAGAGATCCTGCCCTGCAGCATTATTAAGTGTAATATCAGCCCGCAAAGCCAAGGCATTTGAACGCCGATTGGCCCAGTTTGTTCTAACACTGCCCCAGTCTGCTGCATCTGTAATCCACCGATAATAAGCATCTACAAAATCAAGAGATAATGGGGCCTGATTCCAGCCTGCACTGCTAGAATAATAGGCATAAATTTTTCCTTCCGTTCCAACGGTATGGTCAAAGGTAGTGGATCCTGCCCCCGTGATAGTCCCACTGTTGGTAGTTAATCCCGCACGTAGATATACATCACCGGTATTTGCAACAATACGCGCAGCAGCCGCTATATTGATATCACTTCCTGCATTAAGGGCAATGTCACCAGCACCCCCCGTGATCGCAGCTGTAGTAATCATACCGCCTGCTGTCATAATGATAGGCCCTGCCCCTCCCGTGATGGCTTGGTTAATATTGAGAGTAGTTCCTGCTGTTATCGTTATAGGCCCTGCCCCTCCCGTGATCGCCCCATTGATCTGGATTTCTTGGGCAGCTGAATTAAGGGCAATGTCACCAGCACCCCCCGTGATGGCTTGGTTAATATTGAGAGTAGTTCCTGCTGTTATCGTTATAGGCCCTGCCCCTCCCGTGATCGCAGCTGTAGTAATCATACCGCCTGCTGTCATAATGATAGGCCCTGCCCCTCCCGTGATCGCCCCATTGATCTGGATTTCTTGGACAGCTGATAACGTAAGCGTATTGTCAATGGCAGAAAGATCAAAGGGGTTAGAGATTGCAATAACGCCCTCATCCCCATCAAGGTTTGCAGCCGTATAGGACACATTACTTGTTGCAAGGGCTGCTAAAACAGTATCGATACCAATAGTGGTAGAATCATGACTCATATTTCCAAGTGCATTGCCACTCTCAAAAGTAATATTTCTGGGATCAATGTGAAAAAGTCCCACTTTTCCCACAGGAGATCGGGTATCAACACACCCCATGTTTTGCAAGTTAATCTTTCCGGGGGATGATGTTTCCACAAATCCTCCATTTCCGCCCTGATATCCCCCGCGTGCTGTGACGTTCCCACGCATTGTTAACGTGTCTCGTCCCCAAAATGTTGCCACACCCCCATTCCCACGCTCACGAGCGGAAACGTTAATGTGAGCCGCACCAACGGACACATTTTTAGCCTCAGAAATCTGGGCATTACTAAATGCAGTCGCAGGCATCCTTGGGTCTATTTCTCCTTTAATTGTGGGAATATCACCCCCTACACGCACACGCCCGCCGCCTGTTTTTCCCGTGGCATCAATCACTGTACCGGTAGGAATGGTTACTGTGTCGGCACTGATATCGATTTCTCCTCCACGCCCGACTGCGCTGCGCGTAGAAAGAGATCCCCCCGCTGTAATTTCTGAACCAACCCCTCCCCTAAGGCGTATCAAACCTCCTTTTGTTGCGGTTGCTCGATTAGCCTCAATCCGGGCATCAGTTTTAATGACTGATGCTACAATATCATCCACATCTTGGGTCCGCAGGAAGACAATACCATCTTTGGCCTCAATTTTTGATAAGTCATCTAGTTGCACACGTAGTGCTTTACTGGACCGGGTCTTGTCCATAGCAAGCCCAAGGAAACCATCGCCGTCGAGATCAACCACAACGGTCGCATCGGTTGCTCCCACAAGATCAATTTTGCTCCATGGGGCCGCCAAGATCTGTGCTCCTATGGTTCGAATATCACTAGCCATAGCAATCCATGCACCAGGACGGGCAACGGTTACTGATCCACTAATTGTAATCGAAGAACTCTCCTCACCCGAAAAAGCAATCGCTTTCCCCATCAGGTCCGCATCGCGCATATCACGTGTCGTTAAAACTGTGCCATTGGTATCAAAAACAGCCCCATCATGAACCCCTATACCCGCGCGATTGATTAGTACAAACTTCCCATTTGCCGAAACTGTTCCCGCAATGAGCGATGGGTTTCCTCCCGTCACACGGTTCACAGCAATCGCCTGTGAGTTTGGCTGTGCAAAGGCAACACGCTTTCCTGCCCCCACATCAAAGGTTTCCCAGTTAATAAGCGCACGATCAGTATGCTGAATCACATGCAGGGTATCGGATGTGCGTGAAACATCAGCCCTTCCTCCTATCACTTTTTCTCCCGTAGGAAGCACATGTCCCTTAGAAGGAGAGGTTTCTCCTAATACCAAAGCAGGGGAGAAACCTAAAAGAGCCCCAAGCCATATTGTTGCACGTAAATAAGAACATGATGTGCGTGTGTAAAATAATGAGATCGCCATGAGAACCCTCTTTATTGCGCTTTGGGGAAAGACTTCTCAAAGTGAGAACGCCATGTCACCTTGAAGCTATGATGCAACTTTTTATTGGCTTGCAACGCCACCCGACGAGCCACTGGTTTTGCCAACTCATATGTCACAGCCAAATTATCAATTACCTGAGCGCGCAAACCAATAGCATACGACGAAATATAAGCATTCGGAAGGCTATCTGCTTTTTTCCTATGTGTATGGGTTTGGGCTGCACCATATGATGTGTAAATTTGGACATAGTTCACGTACCTATTTTTTATCGGTAGCATGTAACGCAACTCTATAATCCCGCCAACACCAGAATCACCCACAATTTCAGACCCATCATACCCTCGGGCATAATTGGAGGATCCTACACTGAATTCCTCACTTGCCAACAAGGGATGTGCCGCATACTGCCAGCCAATAATATTGGCGACCGAAAGAGTCTCGTTAAACTGGTGAACCCATATGGCACGACCATCTGCATACGCAAAGTTATTTTTGCCTCCTTGTTTACTGGGCAAATGTGTTGATTTTCCACCAAAAACTCCCGAGAATCCTTTATGCAAAAGAGCAGAAACTTCCCAAAAATCATTTTCATGACTTTGATTATATAATAAGCCTATCTGCAACGTTCGGATGTAATCTTTTTTCGTACGAACTCCGGCCACACGCGTGCTATCGTTTTGACCATCGACCCCTATACGTAGTTTTAACTCTTCCCCACGGCGATAAACAAAAGGATGCATCAGCATCATATTTATATAATCAAAACGTGACTGCATGGGGATTGAAAGAAAAGGGCGTGAGCGCGACTGGAGGTACTCTGCATACATCCGCGTCCCTTTATCACCAACAAACTGTGTTTGGCGCACGCGGTTGAAAATTAGGTGCTTTCTTTGGTGATCCTGAACATTTGCAAACAAAAGCTTGCTGCGCCCCACAGGATTGTAAATTAAGGCATCTACCCCCGCTCGGTGATTACCCATTAGACGGTTTCCGCCGTTATCAAACATAAGACCCGCACTCGCATAGCGTTTTCCTTCAATTTTTATTATAAGATCTGCGGCTGCGGATTTGTCTTTCGCCGCCACAAAAATAGATTGAATTTTATAGCCTGGCGTTTTTTTGATAAAACGTAAACGTTCTTCAAGGGCATATAGGTTAAAAGGTCCACCCGTGACAATACTCTTCAGTTGATGCTCAAGCACTATGCGGTCAGTTTCTGATCCCCCCTCAACCCTTACACTGTTGAGAGTACCCTCAAAAACTTGGATGGTGACATGACCTTCTTCAGCTTCAATATCTTGCGGAGGAATAACTACGCGTGCCAACGTAAAACCTTTTTCGCGCAGAATTTGCGTGGCTTTCACGGCCACGTCATTGATGTCGGAGAGTTTTACTTCTGCACCAATCAAATCTTCCCATGCAGGCTTTAACTCTTTTTCCGCAAGAACGGTCAGACCATCAAACGTAATTTCTTCTAAAACAAAGGCAATATCATCAGCCCCCTCAATTTCTTGGGTCTTTAGAGGGAGTGTGTTTTCAGAGGGGTAAAATGTAATGTCACGCTCTGCTTGGTTTTTCTCTCGCAAATCCTGTGCCATATCTATAGCTTGGCGACTCGCACGATCAATGTCCGATGCATGAACGCTCGCACATAGATGCAGAAAGCAAAAAGTAGCCCATAAAACAGGTAATATTCGGGTTTTTTCCCGCATATTATCCTCCCTAAAAGTTAATAGCCCGTAAATAAAGTACCTTTTTTATAACAACAGTTCAATAAAAACTGTGAAAAGTTTATAAAAATCAAAGATATTTTTTAGGTAACTTAAAGAAAGATTAATTTTGGGAGGGAGCTGTAATAAGTGTTAGGATGCGTTCTGTATTGCCTTGCTCAAGTGGATGAAGATTCGTGATAAATTTATCAAGCCACCGTGTGAGCATAAGACCAGAAGGATGAACAATAACATGGGCGTGATCAGGCTGATCACGCAACCGCACAGCAATAGCATAACTGTTAAGAGTAGGAGTTTTCATAAACCATCGTTTAATTTCAAAGTCATCGCGCATCAGCGCATCAACTTTTCCGGTCATCAAATCATCCCGTAATTTTTTCCATGTACCATATTCAATCACGATCGCCTCAGGAAAAATCTCACGGGCAAAGGCTGTGTAGGATGCTCCTTGAACAACACCAATGCGTACATTTGGACGATTCATAACCATTTTCAAGGAAGCACGGGGCTTTCCCTCAGGAAAATGTCTTTGATGAAAAAATTTGTTAATGACAAGGGTTTTATCAAAGCGCGCGTAAGGTTCTGTAAAAACAACCCTTTGGGCGCGATCAAGCGTTATACTGAGCTTCGAAACGCCAATATCTGCCTTACCACGGGCCACACACTCCACCACATCGTCAAATGTTTTGCTGGTACGATCAAGCTTAATTTTTACACCCAAAGCATTAGCTATGCTTTCAATAAGCTCATAATCGATCCCGCCTAAACGGCGATCCTTTGTAATGATAAAAAATGGCTCAAGATTTGAGGCAAGAACAGCCACACGCAGCTCTCCCCGCTTTTTAATATCTGGAATATCGTGTGACGCAGACGCAGCCTTCGAACACACGAAAATTATTCCTAAGAGCAAGAGACGCTGGAAGATATACATAACTACGACAAACAAACATGTGTTCTACTTATAGCACAAATAGGAATTCATCAAAAGCACAGAAAGGTTATTTTTCTTTTTCAATGTCCCTATGGCGCACGTCACGCGTTTTTGAGAGGGTATCTTTAATCTGAGCAATCGCTTTACCAGGGTTTAACCCTTTAGGGCAGCTCATACTACAGTTCATGATCGTATGACAGCGGTATACTTTATCAGCATCTTCAAGTGCATTGAGGCGATCCACGGTAGCTGTGTCACGACTGTCTTCAAGCCAACGCTTGGCCTGCAAAAGGACAGCAGGCCCTAAATACTTATCCCCATTCCACCAATAACTTGGGCAACTTGTGGTGCAACAAAAACACAAAATGCACTCCCATAACCCATCAAGCTTTTGCCTCTCTTGGGGTAGCTGCAAGCGTTCTTCGCTAGAAAGCTCTGGGTCATCGGCCTGAAGGTAGGGCTTAATTTCACCGTATTGGGCATAGGCAAGGGATAAATCCGCCACCAGATCTTTAATCACAGGCATATGTGGCAAGGGATAAATAGTCACGCTTCCCTTTATATCTGTGATTTTCTTTGTACACGCCAAGGTATTGACGCCATCGATATTCATCGCGCAACTGCCGCAAACACCTTCTCGGCAGGAGCGACGAAACGTCAACGTACTGTCTAATGTGTCTTTGATTACCAGCAACGCATCCAAAACCATGGGGCCGCATGTGGCCATATCTACTTCAAATGTATCCTGGGTCGGATTTTTATCCGGTGTATCAGGATTATAGCGATAAACATTAAAGATTTTTTTATCAGCAGCCGTTGATGTATGTGTATTACCAGGTTTCACACGATCGTTGAGGGAAAGAAAAAAATCGGCCATTATATCACCTCAATACATGCGTGCGACAGGAGGAATAGAATGAACGCCTCCTATGGTCGGAGAAAGAATCACTTTACGATTAGCAAAAGTAACCGTACATTCCTCATTGTTTGGATGAACATAACACAGTGTGTGTTTTAGCCACTTGTAATCATCACGGCGCGGATAGTCCGCCCGCGCATGACTCCCCCTGGATTCAGTGCGACGCGTTGCACTATGCACGATAGTTAATGCCTGAAGCATCAAATTATGTAGTTCCAGAAGTTCCATTAAATCCGTATTCCAGATACGTGATTTGTCTGCCAACGTCACGTGCGGCAAATCTGCAAAACACCTCGCTAATTCTTTTTTTCCCGCATTCAAGGTTTTGCCATCGCGAAAGACACCCACATGTTTTTGCATAATCTTTTGCATGCGTGTACGTAACTCGGCTGTCGTTAGGGTGTCACCCCCCTGACGTAAAGATTCAAAACGATCAATAATAGGCATGTAATGAATTTTGGGCAGGGGCGCGTGTGCTGTTTGAGGACGCACACACAACGCCGCTTTTTCTGCGGCTCGCTTACCAAATACAATCAAATCGAGGAGTGAATTTGCCCCCAAACGATTGGCGCCATGAACCGATACACACGCAGCCTCTCCAATGGCCATAAGCCCTGGTACTGTTTCAACTTTTGACCCCACCACATGCCGTATTACCTCACCGTGGGTATTTGTCGGAATTCCTCCCATGTTATAGTGAGCAGTCGGCACAACAGGAATAGGGTGGCTTGTTACGTCAACATTGGCAAAACGCTTAGCTGTTTCTACAATTCCACCTAGACGGGCGTGAATTGCATCCGCTCCCAAATGCGCCAGATGCAGTTCAATATAATCGTTGTTTTCACCACATCCACGCCCCTCCTGAATTTCAATCGCAAGAGCCCGAGATACAACATCACGAGATGCAAGATCTTTTGCATGCGGGGCATAACGTTCCATGAAACGCTCACCCTTATTATTAAGTAAGTAACCTCCTTCCCCGCGCACAGCTTCCGTAATAAGAGCCCCAACGCCATAAATGCCTGTGGGGTGAAACTGAACAAACTCCATATCCTGGAGAGGAAGTCCTGCACGTACCGCCATACCAGCACCATCACCCGTACACATGTGCGCAGCAGTACATGAAGCATACGTCCGTCCTGCGCCTCCTGTGGCTAGAACAACCAGATGTGCCTGGAATATATGTAGAGTTCCATCCTCTAAACACCATGCAACAACCCCAGAACATCTGCCCTTTTCATCCATGATAAGGTCTATAGCAACGTACTCAATATAGAATGTTGTGTTATGTTTCAGGCATTGCTGATACAGAGTATGCAAAATTGCATGTCCCGTACGATCGGCGGCAGCGCAGGCCCGTGCAGCCATTTGTTTCCCTTTGTTGCGGGTATGGCCACCAAACAAACGTTGATAAATATGACCCGTTGCCGTTCGTGAAAAGGGAACCCCCATATGTTCTAACTCAATAATTGCCTCTGCCCCCTCGGCACACATAATAGCAATTGCATCCTGGTCTCCAAGCCAGTCCGAACCTTTTACGGTGTCATAAAAGTGGTCTTGCCATGAATCTCCGTCACCCATATTATTAAGGGCTGCAGCAATTCCTCCTTGCGCTGAAACAGTGTGGCTGCGCGTGGGAAACACCTTTGATAGACAGGCGGTTTTGAGATTTTTTGAAGACATTCCCAATGCTGCACGCATACCAGCTCCACCTGCTCCAACAATTACCACATCGTACGTGTGGTAACAGATGTGTGGCCCGATACTCGCCATACTCATAGCACATACCGCATCAATAAAAGGCCGATACTCGCTAAGGGAAGAACCACACACAAAACCCCAAGGCCGATCTGACAAATACGCACAAACCATAGACCACGCACATAATCGTTTATAATGGTGTTCAGGCTCATCATATTAAAACCCACCATAAGGACAATATAGCTAATAAGGGCAGCAACAACGAAAGGATTATCAGTGTACGCGATTGGGTTAAGGCGAAAGTACCTCTGCCACTGAACAAAAAGGACAAGGATAATAATTCCCGCAGGAATGGCCAAGGCCGAAACAATTCGGTTGCATTGCCATGCGGTTGCACCATGAGGCGTAGACGTTTTTTTTTGTCTCATAGCACACGCGTATTCCATAGAAAAACCACAAATGCCAATGAGCAAAGCATCCACAAAACAAGTAAACACTGACCACTACGGATCACATCAGGAACATCCAGCCCGCGAGCAAAGTCCCAATAAAGATACCGAAGGGTGGTCAAGCTATGAAAGAACCACACACAACCGAGGACAGATAGACCTATTGTTATACTCACAGGCGTCACGATCGCACGCAACAAGGACCAGCTCTCTGGGAAAAATCCTGCAACCAAAAGACCTATCATAATCTTAGCACTGGTAATGCTGAGTACAACACCACTAATGCGATGCAAGGCAGAAAGACCAGAAGTAATCTGCAGGCGATAAATCTGAAGATGGGGAGATGTAGGCTTACGCATACAAAAAAGATATACTTGTTATCTACTAAAAAGATAGCAGAGTTTTAATCACCCGAAAAGGGTCATCACGCATGCGAACAAAAGATACCTTAAAGAGTACTCACCCGTGTCAAAGCTTCAATTAGTTGTTCCATCCCTAAAGGTACGCTAAAAAGGAAGCATAGTAATTTTTTTTTCATAGATTCAACCAGAGAATGTATGATGAATCTAGCATGAGGGTATTGTTTGTCAATTAATTGTCAAACTTTATATAGTTTTTTATCTTTTTCTAACTCCTCTGCAAAATGCTCATAAACTTTTTTGATGTTACTGGTGTTCTCAATTTTTTTATTATAGACAAAATAAACTGGTGTCGGACCTTGTTTATACTCAGGCAATAATCTAACTGCGCCGCAGTCAAGGAAGTTCATATGATGGATGCCTATTGATATTATCCCTAGTCCAGACCTCATGGCATTAACCGCACCTTCGTTCGAGTCTACATCAAGGACAGATCGCCTACGTTCAGCTCTTCCGTTGAGACCGACTTTCATGTGCCAGTTCACGTGGGGATATTGGTTTTCGAAATCCTCTCGCACACCAATTAGTCGATGTTTATCAAGATCTTCGATTGAAGTTACCGGAGCGTTATTATCGACATATTCTTGAGAGGCATACAATCCGAAGTACTGGGTAAATAGTTTGTGTTGAACCAACCTTTCTTCAGATTTTTGCACATAAGAACGGATAACAACATCCGCTTCCTGTGGGTCAACCTGATCAATGGAACTTTCAAGGGTCAGGTGCAAATCTGGGTATTTCTTATCTATCCCCCTTAAATACCTAGGTATCCATACGGATACCATAGAAGGAGATGCCTTGATGTCCAGTTTTTGCACCCCACTTTCACGCAGAGCATGAGAGTTTTTAAGGCCTGCGTTTCCAAGATGAATAATTTCATGACACGCATCAATATAGGGCTTTGCTTCTGGCATAGGGCGCATGTGATGGAATTCACGTTTAAATAATTTGAGTCCCGAGCGACCCTCAGCCATTTTAATTTGACGTGTGACGGCAGACTGGCTTAAAGAAAGTTTCTCGGCTGCCTTGGTTATACTGCCAAGAATAGATACATAATAGACAGCAAGAGCGTTGTCAAAATCAAAGAATTTACGCATATTTAAAACCTCCATAAGTTATACTATTTCTTTGTATACAGTAAACACATACAAAATGTAAAATTTAATTTTTGCAATAGGACTATTATTACGGCGCTGACATGCACATTCATATTACTGTACGCATACGAAAAACCTTTAATAGTAAGGATTTTTTGTCATAAGGAGATATTCTTTTTTTTCAAATAAAAAAATAATAAAAGTAGATACTTTGGCAAAAATGGTACAAAAATCTGTTCAAAATGAAGAGACTCGCCCTGGCGTACACCTTACCTATTTTTACCATTCATCCAATCACGACAGACGTATGCAAAAAATGCAGAAAATCAATCGTAAGTGTTTGATAAACGAAATCTGCGCCACACCAGGGACAAAAATATTTTTGCTGCTGTCGCAGATAACGTAGAAATATGTTCTAAAGGAAAGCATGAGAAAGAGTCGATGTGGCTGGTACACGCAAAACAAACTGATAAAGCATTTCGTATCTGGCACAACAGCACGATGCGCGGCTGAACTGGTTGGTGTTAATAGAAGAAGTGCCGCATATTATTCTATATGGTTGAGAAAGATTATCACCCACCATCAGGAGAGAGAATCTCTCTGAGTCTTCGAAGGTGAGATTGACGGTGACGAGAGTGACTTTGGTGTCACACAAAAAGGACAAGGTGGCCCCAGCGCATCAGGAGCGGCGCTTCAGGAAAAGGACCAGTTTTGGGATTGTTAAAAGGGGGTGGTAAGATTTATACCCCAATTATTCCAGGTGCGAAAAGAGATACCTTGATGCCAATAATCCAGGATAAAATCACGCTGGATAGTGTTGTGCCTCGTGACTCATGGCCAGCGTACAATGTTTTGGATACGACTGGTTTGAGACATTTTAGAATTAATCACAGTAAAATTTTTGCGGATAAGAAGAATCACATCAAGGGCATCGAAAATTTTTAGAATCAGGCAACGCGTCATCTGCGTAAATTTATCGGTATCCCCAAAGAGAGTTTTGATCTTTTTTTAAAAGAGTGTGAACGGCGTTTTAACAACAGCACCCCTAAAAATTAGTTAACGCAATTAAGACAACGGGTTAAGAGGGTCTTAAAATAGTTATCTGGGAAAGCCCCCTATTTTTTTCACAATCTGGCTCTGCCGCTCACTGTATCGTTATTCTAATAACGACAGAATTTAGACGTAACAATACGCTTCGGTCCTTAGGCATAAAAAAAAGTGCCCGAAAAATTCGAGCACCTAGTATTTTACGAACAACGTAAATACACACATCCCGCGCCTATAGGCTTTTTATCATGTGTGTACCTGTTCTATTCGTTCGTAATCAACGAAAAACAGTTATTATTCAGCCCTAGGGTTTTAGGCATTTCCGGCTTTATCAACCTATTTTTTTTACCAAACCCTGAGGCTGTTTAATTACCTTGCCTTCAACTTTTTGAGGCAGGCCTTTCTGTTTTCGTATCTGCTTTTGCCAGCGCTTCACCAAGAATATCACCAAGGCTTGCACCGCTATCTGTGGAACCATATTTCTCCATTGCAACACGCTCTTCTTCTTGTTCGCGGGCACGGATAGATACGCTTACACGACGGGAGGATGGATCAATTGTTGTTATTTTTGCATCCACTTTCTCACCTACGGCGAAACGATCCGGGCGACGCTCATTGCGATCGCTAGAAAGTTCGGCACGCTTAATGAAGGAACTCATTCCTTCACCAAACGTTACCATAATACCATCAGATTGTACTGCTGATACTTCACAGGTTACCACTTGGCCTTTGCGCAAATCAGCCACAGCACCAGCAAATGGATCACTTTGGAGTTGTTTAATACCAAGAGCTACGCGCTCTTTCTGGGAATCAACTTCAAGAATTTTTACCTGAACAACTTGGCCTTTTTTATATTCCTTGATGGCTTCATCGGCGTTCTTTTCCCAGGAAAGATCATTCATGTGAACCATACCATCAATGTCGTCCGTCAAACTCACAAACAAACCAAACTCTGTGATGTTGCGGATCTCACCCTTGGCTTCAGACCCAGAAGGATAAACACGTGCTAATTGCTCCCACGGGTTTTCAAGACATTGCTTGTACCCAAGGGCAATACGACGCTTCACTGGTTCAATCTCAAGAACGCGTACGTTGATTTCATCCCCTACACTCAAGACATTGCTTGGTTGCACGTTTTTGCGTGTCCAGCTTATCTCCGAAACATGGATCAGACCCTCAACACCACCACCAATTTCAACAAATGCACCATAATCTGTAACATTTGTCACTTTTCCTTTGAGGGTAGAGCCAAGAGCAAATTTCGTCTCCACATCTTTCCATGGATCATCAGAAAGCTGTTTAATTCCCAAGGAAATACGATGGTTTTCCTTGTTGTACTTAATAACCTTCACTTTAATAGTTTCACCTACTTTGAGCACTTGTGAGGGATGGTTCACACGCTGCCATGAAATATCGGTCACATGCAACAATCCATCAACACCGCCAAGGTCGATAAATGCCCCATAATCGGTCACATTTTTAATCATACCATCAAGAACAGCGCCCTCTTCGAGACGACCCACCAGCTCTTCACGCGCGCCAGCTTGTCCTTCTTCAAGAATGGCACGACGTGAAACAACAATGTTTCCACGCGGACGATCCATTTTCAAAATCACAAATGGTTGCGCCACACCCATGAGAGCATCTACATCCTTTACGGGGCGAACATCAACTTGGCTACCCGGTAGGAATGCAATGGCACCCCCCAAGTCAACCGTAAAGCCACCCTTCACGCGTGAAAAAATAACACCTGTAACATGCTCTTCGGATTCAGACTTTTTCTCAAGTTCAATCCACGAAGCTTCTCGACGGGCACGCTCATGACTCAAAACGATGTCACCTGTGGCACCTTCCATACGCTCGACATAGACGTCCACAAGATCACCGACTTTAAGTTCAGGGACATTGCCCCCTGTTGCAAACTCACGCAACGGTACACGGCCTTCGGATTTCAGCCCAACGTCAATTGTTACCGCCTCGCGATCTTGGCGTACGATGCGACCCTTGAGAACCTTGCCTAATAGCGTGTGTTCTCCCATGTGATCATCGAGAAGTGCTGAAAAAGCCCCTTCTTTACCAAAATCTGGCATGTTATTTAATTGTTGATTTTCACTCATAAAATTTTCCTTTCATCAAACACCTCTGGTGTTCGTGGGGTTTTATATCTCATTGATTCCTAAAAATCCAGGACAATCTCTGCTATATAGAGCATACTGTGATTTATATACAGCACAGGCGTGATACGCTAATCATCCCTGAAGCCCGTTTGATTGTTCTAACGCGCCAATGTGTCTATGATACCCGAAGCATAGGTGAATACTTCTTCGCGTGTCATGGCGGTAGTATCAAGAATAATCGCATCACTTGCTGGAATAAGCGGACTATCTGCACGCGTGATGTCTCTTTCGTCGCGTGCATGAACATCTTGTAAAATAGCATCGTATGTTACGTGCTCACCTCTTTCAGATATTTCCATAAAGCGGCGCTTAGCTCGCACATCAACACCGGCTGTAACATAGAGCTTGACATCAGCTTGCGGAAAAACAACAGTACCAATATCCCGCCCGTCCACAACGGCACCCTTCATTTTTTTGCATATACTCGTTACCCACGCCTGTATCCAGGTAAGCATACGTTTGCGTACATCCGGATAAGCTGAAAGACATGAAGCAATCTTAGCAATTTTTTCATTGCGCAGGTTAGGAATGATTAGGTCTTTCTCTGTAAGAGTATCAGCGATTGCGATAACCTTTAAGCGATCAGTCACATCAACGCCCGCACGTTGGACTTTAAACCCAAGCACCCGATACAACAAACCCGTGTCTAAGTACCCAAGGTGATATTTTTGGGCAATAGCCTTCCCCAACGTTCCTTTTCCCGCACTTGAGGGACCATCAATTGCAATAATCATCTGGTTTTCATCGATTGTTATTAAACAAATACCGAACAAACGACCACCACGCAAGGACTTGCCGATAAAAATCTGCTAGTAAGTGGCCAACAGCGCACCTGTTTTTTTATCAAAAAAACCTTATTACTCAGAACCTTCAGCATAATCACCGTCAGCATCGGATGAACCATCAAAACCTTCAGCATCATCACCGTCAGCATCGGATGAACCATCGGAATCTTCAGCATCATCACCGTCAGCATCCGATGAACCACCGGAACTTTCAGCGTCATGACCGTCAGCATCCGATGAACCACCGGAACCTTCAGCGTCATCACCGTCAGCATCAGCGTCAAAATTTTCCCAATCTGCATTGGCGGCTTCAGGCTCAGAGGTAGTGTCAGCCTCAAAATGTCCCTTTTCTAGGGCAGTGGGGGTGGCAACCTTTTCTTCCATATCCTCCGCATATGTTGGTACAAGAGTTAGTACACAACCCAGAGCAAGTGCAAAAATTGTTTTTTTTATCATTTTATCCATTCTGTTAGTCCTTAACATAAATATATAATAGTATACCAAGAAAACATTATTAATGAGTTAATAATAAATACTACTTTAGTTCTTTTTCGCGCAAGCGCAGGCGCTCCGCAATCACCTGCTCCCACTGCTCTCCATTACTCAAAAGTTTTTCTTTCGTATAGTATAATTCTTCATGCGTATGCGTGGCATACTCAAAATTTGGCCCTTCGACAATAGCATCTACGGGACAGGATTCTTCACATAAACCGCAATAAATACATTTCGTCATGTCAATATCGTAGCGTATCGTACGACGACTTCCATCCGCACGTTCCTCTGCTTCGATGATGATGGCCTGGGCCGGACATACTGCCTCACATAGCTTACAGGCAATGCAACGCTCTTCACCACTCGCGTACCGCCTCAAGGCATGTTGGCCCCGAAAACGAGGACTCAGAGGGCTTTTTTCATAAGGATAGTTCAGCGTCACCTTCGGACGCCACAAATAACGCCATGTACGCCCCATTCCTCGTAAAATATCCAGAAGAAGCCACTTTTTCAAAAAACAACCAATACCCGTATAGTCCATCACCCCACCCAATAACTCCACGTAGCTGTGCCAACAAACCATACAAACGTCAACGGCAAAAGAACCGTCCAACACACGTGCATGAGTTGGTCATAGCGATACCGCGGTACACTTGCACGGACCCAAAAAAACACAAACACCAGCGCAGCTGTTTTTAATCCTAGCCACACAATTCCAGGAACCCACCTTAGTGCCTGTTCACCAAAAGGTGAGAGCCAACCTCCCCAAAAAAGGGTTGCCCCCAATGCACTCATAAGCATAATATTCGCATACTCGCTAATAAAAAATAGCGCAAATCCCATGGATCCATATTCCACATTATAACCAGCAACAAGCTCAGCTTCGGCTTCGCAGAGATCAAAGGGTGCACGATTTGTTTCGGCTAATGCACAGAGAAAGAAAACAATGAACATAGGGAAATGCGGGACCACAAACCAAACATGGCGCTGGGCAAGGACTATCTCATCCAAACGAAGACTCCCTGCGCTCACCATTATTACCAGCATGACTGTTCCCAGCACAAGCTCATAGGAAATCATTTGTGCGGTTGCCCGCAGTGATCCAAGAAAGGCATACCGTGACTGGCTACCCCACCCCGCAAGAATGATGCTATAAACATTGGTAGCTGATACCGCAAGGATAAATAACAAACCTACATTAAGGGTTGCAAATGCCCCATGGGCGCTGATGGGAATTACCAACCACGCAAGCATGCTTAAGGTAAAAGCAAGTGCTGGAGCCAAAAAAAATAGGAGTGGCTGCGCACACGTTGGAACAATAGTTTCCTTATGCAAAAGCTTAATGGCATCAGCAAATGGCTGGAGAATCCCCAGCGGTCCTGCCATTGAAGGCCCTACGCGAAGCTGCATCAGGCCAATAATACGCCTCTCAGCATAGGTTAAGTAAGCAACAGCAATAAGTATGGATCCATAAAATATCCCCATATAAAGAGCTGTCCTTACCCCCGGATTTTCTAGTATAGTTATAAGCGTATTCATGCAGCTTATTATAATATTACTCATGCAAAACCTCACTTGCCGTGCCTGCCTCTAAATCGAGAGCAATATGGCATGCGCGCATGGTTCGAGAATGTCTTGCAATCACATTGTCCACATAATAACCCTCACGAGGAAGAGAAACAGAAAACACTGTTAAGTTTCCAGAAAATGAGGTGTCTTTGGAAACCCGAAGGGGACGCCAAGATGATGAAAACTCGTTCTTAGGGCGCTTGAGAGAGGGAAATTCCTCTATAAGCATTTGCTGCAAATCATCCAATGTTTGCCACGAGGATACGCCTCCTAAAGCATGCAATACATCACGCCAAATAATCCAGCCCTCGCGGGCAAAACCTGGGGGTGCAATAGCACGTTGCGTTTTTTGCACACGGCCTTCACTATTCACATACGTTGCGCATTTCTCAGCAAAAGAAACACTAGGCATGATCACATCTGCGATTTCCGCTCCACGGTCACCGTGATGCCCAACATAGATTACAAAACACGACGCATGAGGACGAATGTGGCATTCATCGTATTCGTTCAGAATCAACACATCCAATTGCCCTGACTCAGCTGCTGCAATAATCTGATCATGGTCCATATTTTTTTGACGCGGGCTTCCTTCATCAAAGGGCACAAATCCGATCATAAGACCGCCTGTTTGTGCGGCCGACGCAGACAGAACATTATAGCCCGTATGCACGCCAGATTCGTGCTGTCGTATAAGATACTTATCGGTAATGGCATGTAAACACGCCTGAAGATGACGCGCAGAATCACCCACAAAACAAGAATCAAGAACGATCATCATCGGGGCACTAGCCTTGGTGAGCTTCGCACACAGAGGATGCTCTCCATCTGCTATGCCTTTGAGAATATCCAAGGATGTGCTGACATGAGTATATGGTACCGTCATATCCCAACGCGCACCCATCAGCGACCCAATATAGTAAATTTTTGTCCCAGATTTATGGTGCGCCTGAAAAATTTTTGCCTGCAAGAGTGGGGCGCACGCACGCAAATTATCACCAACAATCACTAAAACGTCCGCATCACCAATACGTGCAAACCCATCATTAAAGCAAAAATGGGACTCGTCTTTTGCGCTCACACGATTTCCTTGTTCACGGCAATCCATATGCTCTATGCCAAGATTATGCAAAACCTTTTTAAGGCTATACATACTTTCCAGATCACTTAGCTTACCAGCAAGGGCTCCTACACGTTTAAAGCGCTTGGCTTTATGTAACACCTCTGAAACACGCACAAGCGTGTCATTCCAGGAAGCTGGGACGAGGGTTTCACCCGCACGAATATATGGGGTATCAATGCGCTGGTAGTGAAGACCATCGTACGAAAAGCGTATCTTATCTGTAATCCACTCCTCGTTAATAGGTTCACACACACGCGGCACAATTTTCTTAACCACCCCATCACAACTATCAATGCAAATATGTGCCCCCATTCCATCCATAATATCAATACTTGGGGTATGCACTAGCTCCCAAGGGCGCCCTTTGAACGCATACGGCTTTGATGTTAGGGCTCCTACAGGGCACAAATCAATCGTATTACCTGAAAGCTCTGATGTAACCGCATGGTTCAGGTATGTCACAATCTGCGTTTTTTCTCCACGCCCATATGCCCCCATTTCAGGAACGCCAGCAACATCATTTACAAACCGAACGCACCGCATACAGTGAATACAGCGATTCATTTCCGTCTTAATAAGAGGTCCCATAGGTTTATTGGGAACGGCCCGCTTATCTTCACCATAACGTCCACGATCGCGGCCATACGCAACAGTAATATCTTGCAAATCACAGGCACCACCTTGGTCACATATTGGGCAGTCCAACGGATGGTTTATCAACAAAAACTCAAGAACACCCTCACGGCCCTGACGCACACGCCTCGTATTTGTATACACCACCATGCCATTTTCAACCGGAACAGTACAGCTTGCGGCCAACTTTTGTCGACCCTGGATTTCGACAAGACACATGCGGCAATTGCCCGCAATATTTAAGCGTGGATGATAGCAAAAGTGAGGAATTTCAACACCTGCTTTCGATGCCGCCTCAATAAGGGGAATGCCTGCCGGAACCTCGAGGGAGTAACGGTCAATGGTAAGACGCACTTTTTTACTCATCGCACCCTCCCTGGCACGTCAGCCCCTAGGCGTGCCTCAAGATCATGCTTGAAATGACGGAGCAAACCTTGGATGGGCCATGCTGCAGCCTCTCCAAAGGCGCAAATGGTTTGCTCGGCGATTTGCTCTGTGACTTCTTGCAAATTATCAAGATCACGTATGTGCCCACGCCCTTCTTTCAGACGTGTCAGTACCCGTAGCATCCATCCTGTCCCCTCACGACAGGGTGAACATTGACCGCACGATTCATGGGCGTAAAATCCTGCAACATTTACAAGGGCATCCACAATGTCAACTGTCCGATTTAAGACGATCACCGAAGCTGTTCCCAGTCCCGACTGAACCTCCTGTAGGCTTTCATAGTCCATGGTTAGGGTATCACAAATATTCTTAGGCAAAAGCGGCATACTTGTGCCACCAGGAATAACAGCAAGCAAGTTTGACCACCCTCCCGTCACACCACCTGCATAAGTATCAATCAATTCACGTAACGGAATACCTAGTACCTCCTCAACATTGCACGGATTATTGACATGGCCTGAAATTGAAAAGATTTTTGTTCCCGCACTATGCGCAGTTCCCAACCCGGCAAACCACCCTGCTCCTCGTTTAAGAATTGCAGGCACTTGGGCGAGTGTTTCCACATTATTAACAATGGTAGGGCACCCATACAATCCGGATATAGCAGGAAAAGGGGGTTTGCGCCTAGGCAGTCCGCGACGCCCCTCAAGGCTCTCTAGTAGGGCAGACTCCTCACCACAGATATAGGCTCCTGCCCCCTGATGAATATGAATATGACAAGTGACACCTGTATCCAAAATATTCTCTCCCAAAAGTTTCTGAGCATAAAGCTCATCCACAGCCCTTTGAATAACTTTTGTTTCTGCAGCATACTCGCCTCGGATATAGACATATACAACTTTTGCACCAATGGCATAAGCAGCAAGCAGTGCCCCCTCAAGAAGCTTATAAGGCTCATGACGTAAGATTTCACGATCTTTGCAGGCTCCAGGCTCACTTTCATCCGCATTGACGATAAGATACTTTGGTTGAGCCGTGTCTTTGGGCACAAAACCCCACTTGCGGCCAGTACTGAATGCTGCACCGCCGCGCCCACGAAGGCCCGATTGTGTTATCTCCCTTTGGATGGATTCTTGGGAACGCTGAAGGTTTTTGCGTGTATGGACCCAGTCCCCACGTGCTTGTGCGGCCTCTAACGTCACCGGCTTTTGTCCAAATAAATTAGTGAATATGCGATCTTCATCACGTATCATTGGACGATACCTTTCTTGGCTGCCGACCCGAGACCTTATCTGTCCATGGTTTTGATGATTTCCGTCCACACGCTGACCCTGGGATAACTGTCTTGTCTTCTTGTAAAGCTTTCAGAATCTTAACAAATGATTCGGCCGTAAGATCTTCATGAATGTCCTCATTAATTTGCACAACAGGAGCATTAGCGCAGCAACCAAGACACTCGACACGCGTGAGAGAAAATCGCCCATCCTCAGAAAGCTCACCATCAGTAAGCCCTAACTGCGTGCGACAGGCCTGGTACAAGGCTCCTGCTCCGCGTAATTTGCACGAAAGGGTGCGACAGACCTGAATATGATGCTTTCCCACAGGAGAATCCTGATAAAGTGCGTAAAATGATACCAACTCCTGAACGCGCAAAGGCTGCATTCCCAACACATGAGCAACTGCCTCTATCATTCCCTGGGTCAACCACCCCTTGTTATCCCTCTGCAGCAACCACAAGATAGGCATCACAGCACTTTGCTTGTATTTTGCGGGATAACGTTTCAATATTTTAGCTACCTCAAGCTTCTGAGAAGCTGAAAATGCATACGGGAGAACGGTCATCGATCCACCTCACCAAAAACAATATCCAGAGAGCCTAAAATCGCAGAAACATCTGCAAGCAAGACCCCTCGACATAAAAAATCCATTGCCTGCAAACACGGATAGCTGCTCGGACGAATTTTGCAACGATAGGGACGATGCGTTCCATCCGCGACCAAAAAAACCCCAAACTCACCCTTTGGAGCCTCTACAGCGTTATAAACCCTTCCCTCTGGTACATCGATTCCTTTTGTATAGTGTTTAAAGTGATGAATCATTGACTCCATGTCTTCTTTCACTGCCCTGCGCTCAGGGGGGGCAATCTTGTGGTTGTCAATCATGACAGGACCCTTGGGTAAGCGATCTAAGCACGCGTGAATGATCACTAAGGATTGCTCCATCTCGGCCATGCGAATCTGGTAACGATCATAACAGTCACCGTTATGCCCCACAGGAACATCAAACTCAATCTCATTATACACTTCATAGGGTTGATTGCGGCGCAAGTCCCACGCGACTCCACTAGCGCGCAGGTTCGGTCCCGTAAATCCCCAAAGCATAGCATCTTTCCCAGAAATTGCCCCTATACCTAACGAGCGCTTGATAAAAATACGGTTGTCATCCAATAGCGTGCGAATGTCATCTAAAACAGCAGGGAGATTACCCGCAAAATCTCGGATATCCTCGCATAGTCCCTGTGGTAAATCAGCGGCCACACCGCCCGGACGAAAATAGGCCGCATGCAACCGCGATCCTGAAACGCGCTCATAAAACTCCATAATTTTCTCGCGCTCTTCAAATCCCCATAACAGAGGGGTTATTGCCCCGACATCCATCGCATATGTTGTAATATTGAGAAGGTGATTCATAATACGCGTAAGCTCACTAAAAAGCACACGAATCCACTGAGCGCGGGGTGGAGGCGTAATACCAAGAAGCCCCTCAACGGCAAGAGCAAAAGTATGCTCTTGACACATGGGTGATACGTAATCAAGCCTATCAAAATAAGGGATAGCCTGCAAATAGGTCTTGTGTTCAATAAGTTTTTCGGTGCCTCGGTGCAACAACCCAATATGCGGATCTGCCCGCACCACATATTCACCGTCCATCTCAAGCATTAAACGCAAAACCCCGTGCGCTGCTGGGTGTTGCGGACCGAAATTGAGGGTATACGTGTTCTCAGATGATCCGGCCGTCATGTTTGGTTTTCCTCCTTATGGTGAAGGATTGCTTTCTCATCTCCAGGAAGACCGTCTGGATAACCTTTCCAAGGAGCCGAGAAATCAAACGAACGAAAGGCAACAGGAAGATCAACATCTGTACGCACCACAGATGAGGTGTGTGTGTCATAGTGAACCTCGTACGTGCCATATACAGGAAAGTCTTTGCGCAACGGGTATCCCTCAAAGCCATCATCAGTCAACAAACGCCGAAGATCCGGATGGTTAGTGAAGGGAATTCCAAACATATCCCAAACTTCACGTTCATACCAGTTTGCCACAGGAAAAACTTCTACTATCGAAGGAATAGAATCCTCCTGTGAAATATTACATACCAGCTGGATACGCATATTGTACGGCATAGACAAAAGGAAATAAACAACCTGAAAGCGAGAAGATGTGGATGATTGAGGTCCAGGCGTATATGTCAGCATATCTACCGCCGTAATATCAATAAGCTGTGTAAACAAAAAGCGCCGATTTTCTTGCAGCGCACGCACGGTTGTGAGAAGTAAGTCTGTAGGCACTGTCATGGCCACCTGATTTAAGCAGGCACAGGCAAGGTGCACACTTTTGCCAAATGTTGCACGCAACTCCCCAAGAAGGGCTGATGCACGGGGAAATCCTCGGGGTTCATCGCACCACATAAGCTGCCTTTCTCTGGATTTTTCGTTGCAACTGCATCAGTCCATAAATTAGGGCCTCCGCTGTTGGGGGGCACCCTGGAACATAAACATCCACAGGAACAATGCGATCACATCCTCTCACTACACTGTAGGAGTAGTGGTAGTAGCCCCCTCCATTGGCGCACGAGCCCATTGAAAGCACATACCGAGGTTCCGGCATTTGATCATAAACTCGACGGAGTGCAGGGGCCATCTTATTTGTTAGTGTTCCAGCCACAATCATAAGATCAGCTTGGCGAGGACTTGGCCTAAACAGCATCCCAAAACGATCCATATCATAGCGACTAGCGGCTGCTTGCATCATTTCCACGGCACAACATGCTAGACCAAATGTCATAGGCCATAAAGAGTTACTTTGTGCCCAAGCCACCACTTTATCCATACTCGCCAGAATATACCCCTTATGTTGAAGGTCGGCATAAACACCCTTAGCCAGATCCTCAGGAGACATGGGACGGTCTTCATGCCCTCGAGGGCGTAGAATCTTGTCGGTCCCTACCGCCATTGCAAAACTCCCTTGCGCCACTCGTAGTAGAGCCCCAACCCCAGAAGCCCTGTAAAGCTTATACCCACAAAAAAACCAAGAGGATCAAGGCGTTTCAGTGACACGGCCCACGGCATGAGAAAAGCAATCTCAAGGTCAAAAAGAACAAACAAAAGAGCCACCCGATAATAATGGATAGGGAGTTTTTCTGTGACCCTTGATGCTTGATCAAAACCACACTCGTATGAACTATTTTTTGCAGCATCCGGTCTATAAGGAGCAAGCAAGCGGGTTAGGATAAAAATTGCACCACATACACTGAGTGCAAAAAAGGCAACAAGACTTATCAAAAAATACCCAGATAACATGAAAGCCTGATACGCAAAAACTTATTCTATAATACATGGGCAAGCACTGGAGTTAAAGGGTAAACTTCTGAAACGAGTTAGCTGGCTATCAACCTTTTTCGCAACGCGTCATATCCTCCCTCAAGACACAGCCAAAATCGCTCAAAAATAATACATAAGGCGCCGTTTGCATAAACATTCATAGCCGTAATAATTGGATCAAAGAGAACATTCAGAGCCAACAAAATTGCAGACATTTCAGCCGTAAATCCCAAATATTTTTCATATAAAGGCAACATAATAAATATTGCCCCCCCCATCACTCCTGCCGTGGCAAAACGTGCTGTTGCAAAAACACCAACAAAAATGCTCCACTCCCACAATCCTGGGATCGGCATCCCATAGGTCTTGAGCAAAATCAAACAAAACAAGGCATTCATCAAACAATCACCTGCCTGTTGGATATTCGTTGTTGCAGGAATGATCATTTTTGCCATGCTGGGGTCGCGCATGTTTTTTTCTGCACATTGAATAGTATAGGGCATTGTTGTGATGCTACACATAGTTGTGAAGGACATAAACAACGAAGGAAAAGCATTGTTCATCGCCTTAAGCGCTAATTTTATTTGCCCCTTCCCCGCCAGAATATAAAGCAAGACAACATAGGCGCATACCACAAATGTTGAGAGCCCTAGGGCTCCCAACTGAGCACTTCCTAAAATAGTAGAGGCCCCACCAGCATACATATTCGACAAAAATCCAAGCAAAAATACAGGAGCAAGCTTTCCTACCGTCATGGTGAATAATGCATTAATACGATCACGCAGGCGTTGAAGAGGACTATCCCAAGGTGCCTCGCGCCAAAATACCGTCAACAAGCCCAAGAGCGCCCCAGCGAGCAGAGCCTTATCACTGCTCCAAAAAGAAGGCTTGTAGGCACCCAAAGAAAACCACGGCTCTAGTGATACCTTAGATGCTGGCATGTGGGTCAATTGTGTTACTTGTGCCAAAATACCTGCGCTGCTGGCGTAAGCAAACATCACGGCCGTCGCATTCGAAACAAACTCAAACAGCATAATGCTCAGAATTAAAGCAGGCGCTTTCAGCTGAAACAGGGATAAACTTGATGCGATAAAAACAACGACAACAATTGGCAGGATAATCATCAACATATCTTTAATCAGCAAGCTTATCGTGTAGAAGGTCCGATGACAAACATGGGGAATCGCTGGCGCCAAAAGCATAAAAATCCCTAATGTCACAAAAATACGTCCCACCGATGAGGAGACCATGAACGATAATACTCGGTGCATTTTTATTTTTCCGTAATAATCTCTCATACGTCATATTGCCTCTTGAAAATAAAAAATCAAGAGCAGCCAAAAAAAACAGTGCCTTATAAAATAGACACAAGACTCACCCCCATAATCTGATATACTCATACCTATCATCTGAAAAAAGGGCGCACTATGGCAAATCTAATTCGCTGCTATGGATGTCAGGCCTCTTACGAGGAAGAAAAATCCCCAGGTCCTGCACATCCCTATATCGGCGCTATTCCAGAATGTTGGCATGTTTTCACAGCCATCCTTGCAAAAACACACCTAGATCCTGAATATGCTTCCGTGTCACAAATTACAAATGATGCCTACGCTGCCCAACATATTGGTGACCAAGCGGATAAGCGTGCCAATCAATCGGCCCACCTTCACCTGACCGGTCTTTATTTAAATTATGTAAAAAAATACCCTGCAGCAAAAATCCGACACTTTCGAGAGATTATTGCGACCACAACTGAAACGATTGGGTGGGGTATTATTGAACAGCCCTCAAGTCCCCACTGGATGACCGTTTTAGATATTATTTCCGCACAAACGGTTCATGACCACACGCGTCGGGTTAAGGAGTGGGGCGAAAGTGTTTGGGATTGCTACAGGGATACGCATGAGAAAATCGCTGAGGCTTACACACGCTTGTATAAAAATATAACCCTTGATTAAACAAAAAAGACGGTGCTCAGTGGTGAGCTTTCCCATGCACAACATGCATACAAGCCCACCATCGGCACCATCTTTATCCCCTAATCTGTTACATTTATAAGCATGACTAGGCGGTGTTCGATCGACAAAGAACCCTTACTGTTTGTATTTCAAATCAACATGAGAGCTAATTACACGGAAAATCTCCTCTATGCGCGCAAGGTTTTGCTGTAGTTCGTGTGCGGCATTATCTTTATCACTTTCTAAATCACGCATAGTATTATAAAACGTTTGCGCCACACTTTGATTACCAGGATCAGAAGATCCTCTCATTTCCTCCATTACACTCTCACCTTGAGCGTGGCTCTCTAGTGCATTATGAGCTGTATGGAGTTTGTTCAATCCCTCATTTCCTTGACGAATCAGTGAATCCAGGATCATCATACTTGCGTGCAGCTCTCTCGTCATATAATCGCGTTCTATACCATGAACCCTAGCTTCCAGTAAGGAGAAACTTTCCTCATACCCTTCCAAAAGCTTCTTTTGATCAATGAGTGGTTGAATTCTTACAGCATAACCATCATTTTTCTCAATTCTCTCTACAACCGTCAGGATATCTTCGGATTTCTCGGACCCGGACTCGGAGGAGGAATCATCTGATCGTGGATCCGCAGCACCCATACGCGCAGCATCGTGGGAGGTTTTCCTCTCACCCATAGTACTTTGTGAGTAACCACCCCCATAACCACCAGAAGAGGGTCTCTGCGAGGATGTACGCAAGGCAACGGTAAGGTCATCAAGAGCTTTTCTCGCTTCGTTAATATTGCGCTGCAGGACATCTGCGCTTTTCTTGGCAGCATCTTCGGCGGAATTAATTTCTTTCCTGATGTCCTCGACAACTTTTGTGTCTAAGGGGCCTCTTTGTCGATTTTCAGCTATACTCCTATTCAGAAAATCGCGTAAATTCCTTGCTTCTTCCTCAGCTTTTTGGGCACTAGTAAGATGCTCAAGAGTGGTTGCAATACGCGCACGAACACTTTCAATTTCCGCACGTAATTGTTCGGAATGTGCACGTGCCTTATCATCAGAAGTGTTGGCAATTCTATCAAAATCTCTGTTAAGTTCTTGAGCAGAACGCGCCTGAGATGCTAGATGTTCTTCCCGTAAACGGGAAACAGCTTTTGCAGGGGTACTTGCAGAAAAAGAAGCATGTGCCTCCCGTGGCTCTGGTGCATTGCCCTGATGGTTCCCCTTGTTTTTGGCTGCTGCTGCCTCAGCGGCTGCCTCTTGTGCCTGATCAATTGCCCTTTGTGATAGGTTAAGTGCTTGTTGTGCCTCTATATTAGCTGCTTCTAAGGCTGCGTGATTGTGTTGATCAATAAACCCTGCCGCTTCATGGGCTTTTTGGGACTCTCGGTATCCCTGACGAGCCGCTTCCAATAGTTGACTCAAGCGCTGCATGGCATAAAATTTATCTGTAAAGTATAGTGTTCCCCCAGGATTTCTGGGCTCAACCGTGTTGGTTATGCTAAAGTCCTCAAGTGCCATTAAGTCTCGCTTTTGCGCATCTAGATGCGAAACCCTCGCCGCCCGCACGGCTTCATTTGCTTGCGCAAGAGAATCTGTAACCGCAGAGTCAGGTGCAGATGCTCTGAAAGACTCACCACCAGCTACTGGAGAATGGGATGATCGCGGCGAAAGTGCTCGTGGAGAAAGTTCTCTCGCAGATCCACCACCAGCTACTGGAGAATGGGATGATCGTGGTGAAAGTGCTCGTGGAGAAAGTTCTCTCGCAGATCCACCACCAGCTACTGGAGAATGGGATGATCGTGGTGAAAGTGCTCGTGGAGAAAGTTCTCTCGCAGATCCACCACCAGCTACTGGAGAATGGGATGATCGTGGTGAAAGTGCTCGTGGAGAAAATTCTCTCGCAGATCCACCACCAGCTACGGGTAAATCGATGCGCATGCTTCCAGCAGAAGTTCTGACTGGATGATCACTGGTTGTGCGTTGTGTAAACTGACGACGTGCCTCATCAACATTTCCATGTATATTTCCATCACGCGAAGAGTATGCAGCCGCACGATCGCGCGTAGCATTAGCAGCATCCGAGAGGTCTGCTTTCGTAGCATCAATATTTCCATGGATATTTCGATCATGCATAGAGAATGCAGCCGCGCGTTTCTTCGCCTCATCCTTAGACCGTTCAAGTTTTTGTTTTGCAGCGCCAACTGTTTTGAGATCCTTAAAGTCGCGGGCGGTTGCATGTTTGTCCTTCGCCCACGCGTCACAGAGTTGAGCAACAGCATGTCGCTTAACAACAGGTACTTTCACACGGTAATCGTCGGAACATAGAAGTTTTTTATGTTCCTCAGGAAGATTTGAAAACAACATACCAACATTCGCTGAGCGGTTTTCTTTCAGTGTGCTGATAAAGGTTTCAACACCCTTCTGTGGGGTCGTGAGCAAAACAGGGCTTGATGATGCATAAAAATCACCTCCCAACACAGCAAACAAAGAAGCAAACACGATATTTTTACGATTCATCATTATTCCTCTATGAAATATTTTCTATTTATTAGACATGATAATTATTAATAAATATTTAACCTGCCTTAGCATAAAAAATATTCATAATTCATTTGCCACCATATATGAACAGAACGTCTGTGCAGGAATTACATGCGAATAATGTGCGTAAAAAACAGCGCACATATCGCCCACCTCAAAAGAGACATCCTCCTGTATAATGTTGTTAGGTATCGCTTTTTATTAATCACACAAAAGAAAAAGATTTTTTCATCTGGATTTTAGAAAGAAAAAATTTTATATAATGAGTGATTATATTCAGAAAAATACATATGCTCAAAAACATAAAAAAATGCATTATTTTGCTTTTTATCACGACACTTTTTCCAAGCGTAGCCTCGGAATCTGACTCTATGCGAACCAAACACGAAGAATCTGCCTCCCTCGCACCATCACATCCCCACGCACATATACTTTACGATGATAGAGCTCGCGTTGAAAGCATTCTGGATTTTCCTTTATCACGTAGGCTGAACATTTCCCCGCATGGTTTAGGTGCACTTCCTCTCACAGATGCAGTGCGAGAAAACCTTGTGCAAAGCCACAAAGGAGAACCTATTTCTTTTGAGCTAACCTTTGCCCTCTGTGGGGCGCACCATGAAGATGATAGTCATCCCAAAATAGAAAAACAACACATAAAAATATCCAGAAACCTTGTGTCGACAATTTTATCTGGCGATGATCTTCTTTTAGGTTTTGGTGCTGATCCGCGCACACGCCTTATATGTTCTGGATTTCATATTTTTTTATATCACCCAACACTTGAAAAAAAACTGCTCTTAGGAAAAGTACAGCTAATACCTTTAAATTATATGATTTTTCCCACAAAAGAAGGATCCAAAAACGTTCTTTTTGCAAGAAAAACAATGGATCATGGGTTGTCAGAGCCTTCCATCGGCATCTGCATTGATCAAATGATACAGGATATTTTTAGAAAGCTTGCTGAAAAACCGCATTGTTTTATCCTTCCGCTGTCACGTGAAGCTATTTTAACAATTCTCGACACCCCAGAGGCAGCTAAGAACGAACAGCGCTTAGCGGATGCACGTTATGTTCAGGAAAGATTTCTAAGTCCGGATGATGTACAAGATCTTGCACATCGGGGGCAAAATTCATTATCAGCAATAATTGTCTCCTTGCAACAAAATACCCTGCGTATCCTTCTGGGTATGAAAGTTTCTGCTAATCAAACCGCACGCACGCTACGTTTTATGGTAAAACACCCCTCATCTTGCCTTGATCATGTTGTTTTTAGGTTACGCTCTGAAAATTTATCACTAAGAAACTTAGGCTTCATGGCGACCTATGGAGGATCATGGGAGAAAACATCAGGAGAAAGCCCCTGGGCACACTATACACATCATGTTTTTCCCACGCCACAGTTACCCGTTCATCAAATGGCACTGATGCGTATGCACCAAGAGGTCCGAAGAGAAGAATTTCGTAAAGCTACGCTTCATATAGGAAGAGAGTCCTTAGAAGATAGTACTTCTATGTTTCACATACTCCCTGATTACTTTGATTGTGATAGTCCCCCACTCCCTGATGTAACGGAATATGAAAGGGAGTATGATGATCCCACTTATTACTCACATGACTATGCTGATAGCGTTGCTGCATGGGAAATACTGCCTCGTTCATCACCTTAAGCATAGTATCCGACTTCCACGAAAACATCGCGGGGGATCCTACAATACTGAGCCGTGTTTGCCTTTCCTGAAGAGACCTAGGAAAGAATTAGCAGTACCCCAACAAAAGACCACACATGTGATTTTTTTTAATCAGAGCAATAAAAGAACTGGATCCAACTATCACCACTTATCTCAATACTCAGAGCACACTTAAAGCTTTCGAGCGATTTCTGTGACCTCAAAGCACTCGATAATATCTCCAACACGCATGTCTTGAAAATTGTCAAAGGCAATACCACATTCAAGGCCGTTATTCACAGACTGCACCTCATCCTTGAAGCGCCGCAGTGTTTTAAGTGCTCCCTCGTGAATGATCACATCCTTGCGCAACAAACGAACTTTTGCCCCACGTTTGATGGATCCATCACGCACAACACAACCAGCAATCTTTCCAACTTTGGTAACTTTGATGACCTGCATAACCTCCGCTGTACCACAAAAAGTTTCTCGAATAGTAGGCGCTAACATCCCCGAAAGAATGGCTTTTATATCGTCAATAATATCGTAAATGACGGAGTAGTACTTAATGGCAATCCCCTCTTTATGGGCAAGATCTTTGGCTTGCGCATTGGCGCGCACATTAAACCCAAGAACACGCGCTTTCGTGGCCATCGCAAGGCTAATATCGCTTTCATTAATGCCACCAACTCCGGTACCCACAACACGAACACTGACCTCATCCGTACCTATTTTAGCAAGTGATCCACAAATGGCCTCTTGAGAACCTTGCACATCTGCCTTAACAACAACGGCCAACTCTTTGCCAAGCGCATTTTCAGAAAATAGCTGATCCATAGTTTTGCGGGCCGCAAGGACCTGGGCTTCACGGGTCTTACGTTGGCGGTACTCAGCAATTTCGCGGGCTTGGTTATCTGAAGAAACAACCGCAAACTCGTCTCCTGCAGCTGGCGAACCATTAAAGCCGACAACCTCCACAGGTGTCGATGGCTCTGCTGTAACCAAGCGCGCATTTCTTTCGTTTTTCAGTAGGCGAACACGGCCATACTCAGTCCCTGCAATAAAAATATCACCCATTTTTAGGGTTCCGCCTTGAATCAGTACTGTTGCTACAGGCCCTTGACCTATTTCCATACGGGACTCAATGACAACACCATTGGCAGGACGATTAGCATTAGCTTTGAGATCCATCATTTCGGCTTGCAGAAGAATCGCTTCCTCAAGTTTATCAAGGCCTAGTCCTGCTTTTGCGGAAACTTCAACACACTGCACGTCACCACTCATATCCTCAACAATAACCTCATGCTGCAGCAAATCTGTTTTAACCTTCATAGAATCTGCATCTGGTAAATCAATCTTGTTTACAGCCACGATAATGGGAACCCCCGCTGCTTTTGCGTGTTGGATGGCCTCAACGGTTTGGTCCTTCACACTGTCATTCGCAGCAACGACAAGCACCACAATATCCGTAACATTTGCCCCTCGCGCCCGCATTTGATTAAATGCTGCATGGCCAGGTGTATCAATAAAAGTGATCCGTTGACCCTTTTTCGTTTGCACTTGGTAAGCGCCAATATGCTGTGTAATCTTACCTGCTTCACCTTCTGCAACGTCCGTGTTGCGGATGGCATCAAGCAATGATGTTTTTCCATGATCCACATGCCCCATGATCGTTACAACGGGACAACGGGCAATCATTGTATCAGCCGAATCCTGAGCGCTAAGATCATCATGCTCAACGTCGCTTTCAGAAACCCGACGATGTTTATGGCCCAGTTCCGTTACAACAAGCTCCGCTGTGTCAGCGTCAATTGTTTGGTTAGCAGTTACCATTACATCCAGACTCAAAAGTGTCTTGATAACAATAGCCACGCGCTCAGCCATGCGATTCGCTAGTTCTTGCACCGTAATAACTTCCGGGATCGTGACCTCACGCACAACTTTTTTCGTATCAGCCTGCATTTGGCGCTTACGTTCTTTTTCCCTTGCCCGCCGAATTGACGCCATGCTTCGCGTACGTTGGTGATCAACATCCTCCGTGATATCCATGGCCTGGCGAACAGAAATTCGTCCAGTGTTTCGGCGGCTTCCATCACTTATGCGAGCTTGGGGTGCCGTTTTTGCTTTGTTACGAATGGACTCAGTATCGTCGGCATTTGCCGTTCGGTGGGTATGTGTATCAGAAGATGTTTTTGCATGGTGATGACGACGTTCGTCATCACGTGGAGAGAAAGCGTTTTTAGATACCGGCGCCGCAGCATATACTGCGCTTTTATCTGTATCCCTATCATTACGTTCATCACGCTTGCGCGCAGCAGAATCTGCTTCCGCTTTTTGACGCAACTCAATCTCTTTACGTCGGCGTGCATCCTCATCAAGCCTGGAAAGATTATCACGCAAAAGGTCATCACCAAACATTCGAGGTGTTTGAACGCCAGAGTTTTGAGATGAAAGAGCTTCGCGGATTGCATTCAGGCGATCATTACCCGCTGGGAAAGTCCTTTTTTCAGGGCGATCAGATGCCTGCGTGGAGGTTTCCACCTCTTCATGCGCCTGAGACTTCTTGATGGTCAACGTTGAGGGAATACGGCCCTGTTGCATGCCCTGATGAGAGTCGCCAGGCATTCGACGACGACGCACCTCGACCGTAACCGTAGAGCGACCACCAGGCGCTTTTTGTTGCTGATCTCGTATACGCTTGAGGGCATCGCCTCCAAGTGAGAGCTTCTGAGATTTTGTATTTTTCGTATCCGTCATGCGTCCACCAAATCAATCGCTGTTTCAAGCCCCGTGCTTATTTATCAGCATCCTCGTCAAACCAGTGTGCACGTGCCTTCATAATGATTTCATTCGAAACATCATGTGAAAGATTATGCTCTTTCAGGGTTTCCCGCAGCTCATCGCCAGCAAGTTCCGCCAGAGCATCACGTGACAAAATATTCTTCGTTGCTAGGGTATGTACCATACCAAGGGATACCCCTTCAACATCTAAAAGATCATCATTAACTTTCATTTCCTTAAGCTTAGCACGAAGGTCTTCGTTTTTCTTCACAAGATAGACATTCGCCCGCGCCTGAATTTCTGCGGCTACATTGTCATCAAAGCCTTCAATTGCAGCAATTTCCGAAGTATCACTCATGACAATGTCCTCAATACTTACAAATCCCTCAACGGCTAGAATATGGGCGATTACATCATCAACGTCCAGAACGCTTGTGAAAAGCTCCGTCCGGGCTTTTAAGTTTTGAGAGCGACGTTCAGACTCTTGAGCTTCAGTAAGAACATCAATATCAAAACCAACCAGCTGGGCAGCCAAACGCACATTCTGGCCGCGACGCCCAATTGCTAAGCTTAGCTGATCATCAGGAACAACAACATCCACTTTGTTGCGCTCCTCATCAACAATAACCTTTACAACCTCAGCAGGAACAAGGGCGCTTACAATAAATGTTCCAAGGTTATCAGACCACGGCACAATATCGATTTTTTCTCCCTGCAGCTCATTCACGATATTCTGAACACGACTACCGCGCATTCCTACACACGCACCAATAGGATCAATAGATGAATCACGTGCGAAAACAGCTATTTTTGCACGGCTTCCGGGGTCACGCGCCACCCCGACAATTTGGATTACACCATCGTAGATCTCTGGTACTTCCTGAGCAAATAACTGGGCCATAAACTGCGGATGTGTCCGTGATAAAAAGATTTGCGGACCACGTACGTCACTTTTGACATCCATAATATAAGCACGCACCCGATCACCAATGCGTAAGTTTTCTCGTGGGATAATCTCATCTCTACGAAGAATAGCTTCTGTTTTGCCAAGATCAACAATGGCGTTACCAAACTCAAACCGCCGAATAGTACCGTTAATAATTTCACTGACTCGTCCGATATACTCGTTATAATTGCGCGTGCGTTCCGCTTCTCGAATACGCTGTGTAATGACCTGACGGGCTGTTTGAGCGGCCACACGACCAAAATCGATGTTGGGTAAGTGATCGACTAACACATCACCGAGCTCAGCCTTGGGCGACTCACGACGCGCATCAGAAAGCAAAACCTTACTTCCAGAATCACTCGGGTCCTCAAATACCTCAACAACTTCACGGCACCGTGTGAGCTCTAATTCCCCCGATTCTTTGACAATCTTGGCACGAATGTCTTTTTCAAGGCCAAATTTGGTCCGCGCTGCTTTTTGAATGGCTTGCTCAATCGCCTCTAGAACCTCATCAATGTCAAGGTTTTTCTCGCGTGCCAAGGCCTCGGCGCCTGAAATAACTTCACGAATATTCATCTTTATGTACCCTGTCTTACGTTATTTATTTTAATCACAGAACTATGCTTACTTCTCTTAAATTTTATAATCTTTGCTAATCAGAACATAAGTTTGCTTGATTAATGTGCTCCTTGCGAATGGCGATAGGCACATCGCCTTCTTCCACAGCCACGAAGATTTCTTCTTCGTCCACGCGCGTGAGAGTTCCCCTGAAGCGCTTACGCCCCTCGTAAGCAATATCCGTTTTCACCCGCACGTCTTTCCCCTGATAACGGGTAAAATCTTCCATGCGCGTAAAAGGACGATCAAGTCCGGGAGAAAATATCTCCAACGAATAAGCTCGGTCCAGTGGATCCTCCACATCTAAAATAGCCGATGCTTGGTGTGATGCTTGCACACAATCACTCAACGCCACCGGCTCTCCATCCACACGCTCAATCAGAATCTCCAGAGTAATGCGCTCCGTGCCCCGCACTTGCACACGAACAATTGTATACCCCAGGGTTCCAAAAGAGGGTAAAAGTGCTTGAAGAACTTTATCCTCTACCGGCGTTATAGCAACTGCAATCATCCCAAGTTCTACCTAAATAAAAAAGTGGGCCAGAGCCCACTGAAACAAATGCATTTCAATATGCATCATATTTAGTCATAAACAACACACATTTCAAGTCTTTTCTTCGTCTTTTCACACACGCCCATATACATCCATACGATAAAATGATATTTTTATCGTACTCGTTTTTTATAGCTTTTCATGTTTTTTCACCGGTTGCGCGCTATTTTTTCAGGTGATCTAGTAGGGGTAGATGATAATGGTATCCGTTACTATGCATCACGCTATCCGCACCCTTTGACCAAAAGACGCCAGCGCTGGGCCATTTTTTCAGATTCCACGGATGCAACATGCATTTCCCCACAGTGGCACTTATGGTTGCACCACACCACCATGAAACCACCCGAACATCCTTTTAGTGAAGCAATTATTGGCGAAACAGGTGTTTCACCTGCCCCTATATTTCACAATCTATCAGGGACGCAACATGCATATTGGCCTGTATTTGTAAAAAAAATGTGCTTTAATAGATGGAAACCAAAAAGACAAAAAAAGGGAACGCTAAACAATGCAAGATAGAACGTTTGAAACACTCATCGGCGCAATTATTTGTGCTATTGCCTTGATTTTTGGGGCTTATGCCTACAAAAGTACCGACCTGGGAGGCAGCAGCGAACCCAGTTACACGCTTTCAGCGAAATTCGAGCGCATCGATGGGCTTAAAACAGGAGCTGATGTGCGTATTAGCGGTGTAAAAGTAGGATCTGTGATTTCTAGCACCATCAGTAAGGATGAATTTCTCGCAAACGTTACCTTTACCTTGCGTAAAGACATTGCCATTCCCGATGATTCATCCGCAGAAATTCACAGTGATGGCTTACTCGGAGGAAAGTTTTTGCAAATTGTTCCTGGAGGAAGCACAACAACAATCCCCCCCCATGGCCAAATAACAATTACGCAATCGTCAGTGAGCCTGGAAGAGCTCATTAGTGGCATGATGTATGGCAAGAAAGAATAAGAACAGGTGTTTTACCGGACTGATTTCGACACAGAGACCGGCAAGCAATGTTGGTCTTCTTGTGGCCTTTATCGGTACGTGAAATATACAAATGCATAGCACTTATACAAAAATGTCTTGCGGGTGTCAAAAATTTTGACTAACGTCAGCAAGAAGTTTTATTCATTTATACTATGATATCATCTCTTGAATCTATAACCCCATCTTTTGTCGATCCCTCAAACCACATTGCTCTTATGGCCATTCTTTTTCTTGGGGCCTATGTCGGGCTTACACTGAACAAAGTCAAGGCTCTACGCTATCTTTCACCCGTTTTCTTGACGATGGCTTTCATGGCGTGTCTCTCTAATACTCACATTATTCCTAATGAAGCTCCTGCCTACGACTTCGTATGGGGTTATTTCATTCCCCTATCCATACCCTTGATTCTCATGCGTGCTGATCTTAAAACAGTTTTTAAGGCAGGAGGACCAACACTGACCGCGTTTATGTTTGGTACTATTGGCACTATTCTGGGAACGATTACCGTATTTACACTTTTTGAAATGCCAGGTGAGTTGGGCAAACTTGTTTCTATGTTTTGTGCGACCTATATTGGGGGATCAGTGAACTTTGCAACTGTTTCACAGGCACTTGAGCTACGTGATAGTCAGTTATTTAGTGCTGGTGTTGCCGCAGATAATATAACCATGGCACTTTATTTTACCACTCTTGGACTGATATCTGTGAGTGCCTACATGTTAAAGTTGTACCCGGTCAACCCTGAACTTACCGCATCAACGCATCACCACACGGAAAAAGAACAGAAACTGGATGTTTTCCAGGTTCTCATGGCTGTTTTTGTTTCTCTTGGGATTTTTGCTGTCTCAAAGTATCTATCAACACTCATCAAAAGCAAGACAGGTTACACCATAGATGCTCTTCTTTTCGTCACAACAGGCTCTATTATTTTTGCAAATGCTTGTCGAGATTTAGCGCAAAAACTTCATCAAGCAGAGGTTATTGGGTATGCTTTGCTTCAGGTTTTCTTTGGTGTTATTGGTGCAAGCGCTGATGTTGTCAAAGCCTTTACAGTAGCTCCTCAAATTTTCTTAATGACTGTTACACTGCTTTGTGTCCAACTGCTGGTCATTTTTAGTCTTAGCCGGATGGCGGGACTCGATTTACGGTCGATCATTATTGCATGCAATGCCAATGTCGGAGGGCCCGGAACGGCTGCCGCCATGGCGACAAGCTTTGGATGGCGAGAGCAAGTTGTCCCAGGTATCCTCACCGGAGTCTTAGGATATGCAATCGCAAACTATATCGGTGTGGGTATGGCGAAACTTTACGGTATTGCATAAACGATTTTTCATAAACATATGCTTATTCATTACCTAATGGGCATATGCCAACAAAAAAAGGCCTGGGAATCCAGGCCTTTTTCCTATACTGCACGGGTGATTAATAACCCTCGCGCTCAAAGCGCTTACGCATAAGTTTACGAACGCGGCGTTCCGATTCAGCCTTCTGGCGTAGTTTGCGCTCGGATGGCTTTTCATAATGCCGGCGTAACTTGATCTCCCGAAAGAGACCCTCACGCTGAAGCTTTTTCTTTAATGCACGAGCGGCCTGATCTACATTGTTATCGCGAACAATAACGATCATGACAATCACTTCCTTTCTAAACTGATTAAAACAAAAAGCAGTCGAAGGACTCTATGTGTTCTCGTCCCGAAAGTCAATGTTTTGTTCTTTTTAAGAAAACAACGCTTACATATGCCTACACGTCATCGACCTCAGCAGCGGCTGATAGACTCGCGGCTCTTTCTCTGGTTGCAAAAAGGGATTCGTCCACAACAGGAAAGCCTCTTGCTGCGTATGAATCTGTATACAAGGCATATACGCCTGGATACTGATCCTCATAAAAACCACTGCGAAGTTTTTCTCTGTAGGCTTCTTCCCCACCTGCTGCCTCTTGTTCAGAAGCTATTGTTGTGCGCAAATCTTTCGTATAGGCAACGAAGGATAATGACACTCCCGATCTTTTATGCAAGGTATAATCGTTTCCATCAATACATCCGTAAGACGCCAGGGCCCGAGCAACAAGCATTATTTGCTCTCTATTTCCCGAAACGTGTAGCCGTAAAAAAGGGTTTTCTTTCTGCATACGTGCGCAAATTTCCCACGAGTTTATTTTTGCTGAACGATTTTCACCTGCACATTCAATCTGGTAGGAAGTTTTTTCAGCATTTGGTAATCTCGTTGCAAAATAGGCGAGCAAATCTCTATCATCGAAAATTTCTGATGAAACCGCTAATGTAGCCATCCCTAGATTTTTCAATTTTTGTAGAGAATGCATTACATGATCGAGTTTACTCGGTAATATAGCAAAACTATTCGTTAAATAAAGTCCATAAATATGAGATAGTTTTTCAATCCCCCATAGAACATCATCACTCAAAGAATTCCCGTCACTCCCGTAAATATAGTGTGACAGAAAAAGAGTACCTTTTTCTTTTTCAAATCCTTTATTCATTATTAATAATAATTCCTCATCCCTATTAATACATGCTTTATAAAAAGGACTTTGAAAGAAATCTTCCCATCCATTTGCAAAAACTTTTGCAACATCTGGACAGGCGTCAACCAAAAAGGATAGAAGGTCTAGCGGGATCACATTCTCCTTAATCCCGGCACGTAGTTTTTCTGTAAAAACCATTGATGTGTGCCCGTCACTCTGTCTTTCAACAGTGGTTGCTATCTTCCTTAGCATACGTTTGGCATATTCATGGGTATGCTCATCCTGCAGCCCCCGCACGAGAGTGGAAACTTGTGCAACCATCACGTCTAAAACATGCATGTTCGATTTGTCCACAAAAGTACGCAAAACATTCAATGGCACAGATTCCCCCATTGTATCTATCTGTTCTGCACTAAGGGTGCTTACAAATTCCAAAGGACAATCATCACTGGCTTCCCATATTTTTTTTGTATGTGCAATCAAGAGTGTCCGCCAATCATCACTATCCTTAAAGGGTGTGGTCACCTTTGTTTCAGCGTGCTTTTCATATATATGCATCACCCCTTCTTGCACAGGGGTTTCCTCCTCCATTACAGTTACATGTACGCTGTCAGAGTCGCCTCTTCCTTCAAAAAGATCAGTTTCAGCACGCAGTGAAATGCTCTTTCCATATGGCAGAAAATGCCTGTTGATTCCATTCTCAATGTACTTAAATGCACCGGTGATGAGTTCTGTCGCATCTGATTCTTCATCATCTGATTCTTCCGGCTCATCAAGGCACCATATCGTACTTAATAAATAGAGTGTGTTGAGCACTGATGGTATTACTTCAGAACCTTTTTTAACGTACCGAACATTTGGAATTCCCGAAATCATTGTTGCAAAAGTATTTGATGCATCTTCTGTATTCGCTGCTCGCACTGTTCCAAAAGCCTCCTCAGCAAAATACTTCTGTACCAGAGAGTGATCAGGAAAAAGACGTGTGTCTGAAATCCAACCACGACCCGGAACAAAGCTCATGCACATAATACGCAAAAAGTTTTCAAAGGCGACTTCATAGCAATTTGAAAATGTCCGCTCCTGCAAAAGAGGGCTTCTAACCGTCACCCTATCGTAAGTTTTGAGAGGAAGCATTGACGCAGAAACCAACACTGAGAATGTTGATAAATTTTGACGTTCCTCTTCACTAAGATCACGATACGCCTCTGGAGACTGAGTGATTCTACTTGTAAGATTATTATAGTCATCCATACTAAAAGCCGATTTTCCAGAAAAGGTCATGCGAAGCCCAAGCTCATCATAAAATTTCTCTAGATCTTTTGGTTCTGTGGCTCGATGCACGGCAAAGGCAGCGAGAACTTGTAAAAGCGCAATTTGCGCTTCGCGACCACGTGCTTTTGCTTCGTGTGCGGCTACGCAAATATTATGCAGCAACAAATGAGCCCCATACTGACGGTGAGTTTGTGTGGTGTTGATAGTGGTAAGAAATCGACCGTATGAAGAATACTCAGAGGTGATTTCCTCATAACGCGCTTGAGTCTTATCAATTGCATCATGATCATAATCACCATGAGACCATGGAGACTTCATATGCTGCAAAAGTTTCTCGAAAGTCGTTTTGCGATCACGCAGTCTTATAAAATTAAGAATTTTTACAGAAGGATCATAAGGGAAAAAGGTAGATTTTTCTTTGCTCCACATGTCTGCTTTTTTTGTAATCTTGAGAAAACTTTCTGGTGTATATCTCTCAGATCTGAATAGCCTGAGCAGGCGATCTTGCTCATCCTCGTACTCACTGACTTCGTCAGGATCAAGTTCTTGCGCCATATTTTTGAGATGATCATAAGCGTAATCAAGTCGACGATAAAGCTCATAAGACTGCAAAACCTCAAAAGAAATAGGCTTTTTGATACTTTTCTCTAGCACACGACCCAAAACCAGGGACAGATCTTCTTCTTTTATGTGACCGGCAAATAAATCGAGAACAATACGCACAATTTTTCCCATTTTTTGCACATCTATACGGGAAGATGGACTTGTCGCACGGGTGATGGGCTCACCTGGTTCACGAAACAACCACAAGGCAACCGCATCCAGGGCATTTGCGTGTCCATGACGAGAATCCTGAGACATATCACGATCAAAGCATGTAAAAAGATATGTTCCATCTGCATAACCGCCACACCATTCTGCTGTTCGCACAGTTAGATTTGCAACTTGCTGGGCAACAGGTAGACGAGATGGTCGCAGAGCATCATACAAGTCCTTGGTGCTATCTTCACCAGCCTCAATTTCAGATTCAAGCAATGCCTGATTATAACAGGCGTCCATACCGGGGATAAGTAGCGATTGGCTTGCAGAAATCGGCAGTAAAAAAACAGAAGTAAACAAAAGATATGCGAAGTTTTTTGTCATTATTAGTGTACTCATCAATTTTTTTGTGAAAATCACAATAAAATAAGTGTATTTTTTTTACAAGAACTTAATAGGCATTATTAATTACTAATTTCTGCATGCTCAATTTTTGAGCATTAGGATAAAAGGTTAAGCAAAACTTAAAGCTTTCATTTTCTCCCCCTACATATCCCCACCCTTATCCACAGGTTGTGGGGATAACTAAAAGGATGTATTTTAGGGATTTTATTGACTTTCTGCCTTGACACAGGTTTTTCTCATGGGGAGCATGCGCGTTATCCACACCCTTAATTCGAAGAAATCATAAAACAGTTCTTAGGAAAAAATTCCTGTAAAAGATAGACTAATTATTCCTCTTCTTTTTCATTTGTTGGCACACTATAAGAACCATCTAACCAACGATGCAAGTCAATAAGCTTGCATCGTTTTGAGCAAAACGGAGCATAGGTCATTTCTGTGTATTCTTTTTTACAGATAACACATTTTTTCAAGGAGGAGTATTTTTGTAAAGGGGGAACTGATGACATGGGGTGTAGACCCAGTTTTATTTTTCGCGAAAAATAATTCGGCCTTGGGTCAAATCATAGGGTGTCATCTCAATGGTAACCCTGTCTTGAACAAGGACCCGGATGCGGTTTTTACGCATGCGCCCTGAAATATGAGCGGTGATTTCACGGCCATTTTCGAGTTTTACCCGAAACATAGCATTAGGAAGTAACTCCTCAACAATACCACTGAACTCAATTGCGTCTTCTTTAGCCAAGGTGACTCCTACTCAATACAAAACAAATAGCCACTTCAACGTGGCGGATGGGGTGGGATTCGAACCCACGAAGGGCGCAAACCCTCGCCGGTTTTCAAGACCGGTGCCTTCAACCGCTCGGCCACCCATCCGTGTTTGTGTAGTATCAATATTACCGACAAAAAATCAAGTTATTTTCGTTAATACTTATGAATTTATCTAGAAATATCTCTCTCATTCCTCGATAACGCTGCAATCCCCTCTGTGAGAGCGGTTGCGAGCCTTAGCCAGCGTAATTTGGTGGTGTCGTTCCCGCGCCCGAGATTTTTGATCATCTGTACGGATATTGATACACTGGGGACAGGACACCCCCTCTTCATAGTCAACGGAGGCTTTGTGTGTCGCATTGATTGGCAAACGACAGCCATGGCACAATTCATATGAACCTGGTTTCAAATCATGATCCACAGAAACCCGTTCGTCAAAGACGAAACACTCGCCCGACCATAGCGATTGCTCCTTAGGCATTTCTTCGAGATAGCGCAAAATTCCTCCCTTTAAATGGTAAACGTGTTGAAAGCCCTTGGCCTTCAGATAAGCCGTCGATTTTTCGCACCGAATACCACCTGTACAACACATCGCAATCGGTGTGTCTTTATAAGCACTAAGCTCTTTATCCACGTATGCCGCGAATTCACGAAAACTTGTTGTGTGAGGATTGCGTGCATGAGCAAAGGTACCCATTTGAACCTCAAAATCATTGCGAACATCCACGACAACAGTATCATCCCGCGTAATGAGGGCATTCCATTCCTTGGGATCTGTATAAATACCCACGCCTTGTATTGGGTTAGCCTCAGTAGGCACACCACTGGTGCAAATCTCGTTCTTTACTTTGATTTTAAGACGCATAAACGGCATTTGAGAAGTATAGGCTACTTTCCAATCAAGCGGAGCAAAGCCGAGATCATCCTCAATAAAAGCACGAAAAGCCTTCATCGCGGCATCTGAGCCCGCCATTGTGCCGTTAATTCCCTCTGTTCCCAGAAGAGTTAAACCCTTAATTATATGTTTTTTACACAAACGCCGCAGTTTTTCGCGCATTCTTTCCGGATCAGCAACTGGCTGAAATTTGTAGTAAGCACAAACGGTTATCAAGGATTCCTGATTGCGCTCCTTGTGCAAAACAGTGTCCGTATGATTAGTATCCATAGATATCACCCTTAAGTTACGAAACCTTCTATCGTTGGTTGCAAAAATAGCCTATACTTTTTACGATAAGTCGTGATGAATCGCAATGTTTTTACGTGAAATACGCAGGCGTACCCAACGGTTGATTTGGCCCATTTTTGGGGCTGGGATCTTTATGTATTTTGCGTACCATTTGGTCAGCGGATCACGGGGATTCTTAGCCTGGCGCAATTTAACAAATCACGTCGAATTGCGGCGTATACACCTTGATGAGTTACGTACAGAAGAACAACACTTGCAACACCGTGTATCTTTGTTAAAAGGGAAAACCGCAAGCCATGATTTAATTAGCGAACGGGCGAAGGCTTCTCTCGGGTTGGCTCTTCCTGATGAAATTATGATTGTTTATGATACCCAGCCCCGCACATAGACAAAAAAAAGACACAGACATTAGAACCAGCCACATCATCGGTGATCCCCCCTTCAAAAAAGAAGCAATCCCTTTTCCCATACACGCAATAAAAACTAATACACACGCATAATACACACAAGGCAAAAAAGCCCCGGATCACCCGAGGCTTTTTTTCTGGGTATTGCTCATCAACACAAACAAGCAATACTTTTTTCATATACCCACGTTACATACCGAAACGATAGGTAAGACGTAGCTTAAATGATTGGGCTGCGGATGGCTTCAGCGTAAACTTACGTGAGTTTGGGCCAGCGGCACCATCATCAGAAATTGTCAGTTTTTTGGACAACAGTGTGTGACCATATTCAAAACCCATCAGCACGCAGTCCGATAGGGCTATTTGCGATCCCAAGGCCACACGAAACCCAGAGAGGGTTTTTGTTTTCTTCGCATTATAGGCAGGAAGAGGAAGGATTCCCCCCACGCGTCGGGCGAGGTCAAGGCTATACTTGTGCATTCCGTACCCTAATTTTACATACGGCATCGCATTGCCAAAGGCATATCCCAAAACCAACGATCCTGCATAACTCATCTTATTTTTGGTCTTGAGTGTGAATGCCTTATCGGTAACCAGAACATCAAAGGTATTTTGGGCCTTGCCCGTGGGAATGTTTGCTTCGCAATCAATACCAACGTGAACGTTTGACCCCACATTGTGCAGGTACCCCAGTGAAAATCCGCCTTCGAACCCCATGGGATTTAATTCGGATTTCGCCATAGGTTTATTCGTAGAGTACTCATATGATTGAACTTTTCCCTTTGTTCCGCCATAGCCGCCCTGAACCCCCACGTGAATGCCATCGAAAGATGCCGCATGCGCAACACCTATTCCGACAACACTGATTCCAATAAGTAGTTTTTTCATTCGTATGTTCCTTTTTTGTCTATTTGTCTTCTATATCCTTATCATCGACCCGGATTACTATCTTTAATCCGGGCACGATCTAGGTTTACGTCAAATTATCCGATCATGTTGTGAGCCTGCATTGCTGCCACAATGTCGCTAGCGCTAGCAGCCGGAGCGATTGGCAGGCTATCAGGATTGTAAGCCTTTAGCACGGCCAAAACCACTGAAAGATCGTCAATGGCACTCATACCGGAAGGCGCATTTCCAGCCATGACACTTGCCTGATGGTGTTGTGGGATACGATTACGTGCCTCCGCCAGATCGGTCTGAGCGTCCTGAGCAGCCTGAGCGGCCTGAGCCTGAGCGGCTTGAGCGACCTGAGCGGCCTGAGCGGCCTGAGCGGCCTGAACCTGAGCGGCCTGAGCAGCCTGAGCCTGAGCGTCCTGAGCGTCCTTAGCGTCCTTAGCGGCTTTACCTAGGGTCCCCCACTTTTTGCTTCCAACAGTTCCCTGGAAGTTGTCCAGAGCAGCCTGAGCAGCCTGAGCAGCCTGAGCGGCTTGAGCAGCCTGAGCCTGAGCGTCCTGAGCGGCCTGATCGGCAATAGCCAAGGCGTCCTGAGCGGCCTGAGCAGCCTGCGCAGCCTGAGCGGCATCAGTCAAAGCTTTCTGAGCGGTCGCATCTGCTGCTTGATAATGAGCAAAAACAGCCCTACCGATATCACCTAGTGTTGTTTTAACACCCTGAAGACCAGTTGTTGCATCCTGACCAGGATCAATGGCTGATTGAAGAGCAACAGCATTCGTCACAAGATCAGCACTGCCACCAATTGCAGCTTGCGCGGCTGTCACACCTGTTGTCGCGTCTGCATCACCAGTAAGTTGATGAAGCGCAGCAGCATTCGCCACAAGATCAGCGGCACTACCACCAATGTCAGCTTGGGCGGCTGTCACACCAGTTGTTGCATCCTGACCAGGATCAATGGCTGATTGAAGCGCAACAGCATTCGTCACAAGATCAGCACTACCACCAATTGCAGCTTGCGCGGCTGTCACGCCCGTTGTTGCATCTGCATCACCAGTAAGTTGATGAAGCGCAGCAGCATTCGTCACAAGATCAGCGGCACCACCACCAATATCAGCTTGAGCGGTCGTCACGCCCGTTGTTGCATCTGCATCACCAGTAAGTTGATGAAGCGCAGCAGCATTCGCCACGAGATCAGCGGCACCACCACCAATGTCAGCTTGGGCGGCTGTCACACCCGTTGTTGCATCTGCATCACCAGTAAGTTGATGAAGAGTAGCAGCATTGGTCACAAGATCAGCGGCACCACCACCAATGTCAGCTTGGGCGGCTGTCACACCTGTTGTCGCATCTGCATCACCAGTGAGTTGATGGAGTGCCGCAGCATTCGTCACAAGATCAGCACCACCACCAATGTCAGCTTGGGCGGCCTGAACATCAGTCGCCGACAGCACACCCGCGGGCATGACCTGTCCCCCTGCACCCGAAATGCCATAGCGGTTAGCGCGAATAGTTGTCACAGCCGCATCAACCGCCGCTTCATCACCCTGATCAAGCATCTTAGCAGCCACTTCTATCCGGGCCGCTGGAGTGGCGCGCGCTAAACAAGCTTCCGCATACAATTCCATATAGCCTGAGCTTGCTGTCACGGTGTTGACACCCAGGGCTGCTGTTAGAACAGCGGCCATCATTGTTGTGTTTTTCATTTCTTTTCCTTACAGTTTTTTAATAAAATTTTATCAATGTCTTTTTAACAACCCTATCACCAAAGCGCAAGCCACAATATTAAATGAATTTTATGACAAAAGAGCATGCACTGCTGCCCGAATGGT